>JBBTAH010000031.1:0-23596 GCA_038044285.1 Nanobdellota archaeon
TACTTCTTTTACTACTGACAAGAATTTTGTTTCTAATTTTTTTATATTTGACTGCGTTCGTCCATAGATTAATTGATTTCTGTAAGACATTATGTCGCTTATTGATAATTTATTAGCGTGCCACGCTTCAGGCGATGACATTATTTCAGTGTTGCCGATTTCCTGCGGCGCTAAAATTCCTGTGTAGACATTTGGATAATTCCATTTTCCTACAAAAATTTCTGGAGGTGTTGAGCCGCTGAATTGCTCTAACTTGACTGTTTTTCCTAGGAAGAATGTGTGCTTGTCGCAGTCTTCTTGCCCGCAGGTCTTGCATATTTGAGGCATTTTGATTTAATGGATGGGATGTTTATAGGAATTGCTGTGCTATTCGCTCTAAATGTCGTAAGCTTTCTCTAAATTCTTCCTTGTCTTCTTCGGTCATTTCTTCTTCTGTTTCTGCATAAATAAGGAGGTCTTTGAAAAATTTTGATCTTAATATGGAGTGTTCTTTTTTTATTTCTAGTGGTACTGCCCTTAATTCTTCTTCTAGTGCTTTTTTACATCTATTGGGGGTGTCTACCCCAAGTTCTACAAATTCAATATACTCATGAAATGCAACGTATCCTCTAAGAATTTCTGGAATGGTATCTGCTACACCAAGCACATATCCATCTCCTTTTTCTCCAGTAACCCTTACTGCGAAGTTTGGCAGAGAAGGATTTAGTTTTTGCGGGATTATAAAATATCTAAATTGTCTTCCCTCTATTTCTGCCGTTACTTCCATGCATCTTTGTTTTTGGAAATATTCTCTTGCTCCATCTATCTGGGCCTTTGTGAATTTTTTTGCCATATCAAAACAGAAATTTATCCCTTTTTAAGTTTATTCTTCTTCGTCTTCGACTTCTTCTTTTATGCGGCGGTTGTGCAGGCGGAATTCAATAACGCCGATTACTCCGAGAATTATGCCGCCGACGATCGTGGCAATGCCTATTTTTAGCATTGAAGTATTATCTTTTGATAGCTGTATAAGTGCAAAGCCGAGGATTAGCGCCGCGAATGTTGTCCGGATATACGACAGGAGAGTTCTTTCGTTAGACATGAAAGTTCTTTCTTCTTCTAATTTTATAATCCTTGTTTTTTTCATGGACTTAATAGTAGAATATTGTTATTAAATATTGCTTTTTGTAGTGTCGTTAAACTAACTGATGATGACATTATGTCTTATTTACTATAATTAATGCACTATCAACAGTTTGGTGCTTAGGAAGTAGGATCTGATATTAAAGGGACTAACGAGCTATTGGTATGCATTTATACTATTTATGAGCGTAGAATATTTTAGATATCTAATTACTTACTGGAATTAGTTCTTTAAGTCAGAGATGCCGAGGAGGATGAAGAGTGCGCCTATCATGACGACGAGCCAGAACAGGCCTCCTTTGAAGAATTCTCCTGCTGCGCTCCAGAAGTTCCATGCGCCCCAGCTTTGCGAGTAGTACGCGACTGCTATCGCGCCTATCACTAGGATGAGGCCTACAAAAAGTTCGGACCACTTGTTCATGATTTCTTGTGTTTTGAACGGTATTTAAACATTTTTGTTGTTGGTTATTAAGATGATACTATCGGATATTATTTTGGAAAGATATTTAAGAGACGATTAGATAATTGATTTTATGGTTCAAGGTAACTATTTATTTTGGTTTAGAAGATTCAGCTACTTTGATTGTTTACTTCAATTGGATTTGCAGTTTTGTTGAAGTTTATAAATTACTTTTTGCTTGAATTGATATGGGTAAAAGCTCCATTAGTATTGATTTAGATGATCCGCGGACTGGACAAGTAGCTGAAGCTCTTGCGAATAAGCCGTGTGTGAAGGTGCTTGGCTTGATTGCCGAAGAAGAACTACGCGAAGTTGATATTGCCAATAGACTGGGTTTGCCGCTGAATACTGTTGAATATAATTTAAAAAAACTGATTAATGTCGGCCTTGTGGAGAAGTCAAGCAATTTTTTTTGGAGCGTTAAGGGAAAGAAGACGCCTGTTTACAGAGTTGCTAACAAGAAAATTGTTATTTCGCCGAGAAGAGCGATTAAAGGAGTTGTGCCGGCTGTTTTGCTTTCAGGAGTTGTGGCAGTTGTTTTGAGATATTTAAGTTTGGGAAGGCTTTCTCAGAAATCTGGTTTTGTTGAGACTGCTTCTGATAGCGCTTCTGGATCTGCGTCAATTGCTGCGCGTGCACCCGAAATTTCTGCTACTGCTTCTTCTGGGATTTTTGGAGCTGTGTGGACTTGGTTTTTTATTGGAGCTTTGTTTTCACTTATTGTTTTATTTTTGTGGGACTGGTTCAATTATTGGAGGAAGAATTTCTGATTATGGTAGAGATTCAAATTTGTTTGAAGTTTAACTACGATTTAAATACGTTGGAGATTTTACGACGACATGGATAAAGATTTAAGCGTTGTTTTATGGCTCGGAGTGGTCTTGATAGGTTTTGTAGCTGTGCTTGTTGTTTTCTCTTCTGATGGAGTTGTTGTCGGCGAGGATGTTTCTCTTGATAAGTTTAATTCTTATGATGAACTGAAGAGTTTTTTGAAAGAAAATACCCAGCAGACAGCAGGAGTTGGATTATTTGGAGGTACGACTGAAGTTGCGAGTATTACAAGTTCTGATTCAGAGGCAAGTTTAAGATCTAATTTAGAGTCTAGTTCTGCTTCTGCTGGAACTTATTCACAGACGAATATTCAAGTTGTCGGAGTTGATGAGCCGGATGTTGTTAAGAACGACGGCAAATATATTTATCAAATTGTGCAGAATAACAAAGTCGTGATTGTTGATGCTTTTCCTGCTTCTGAAATGAAGATTGTTTCTGAACTGGAATTTGATAATAATGTTGTCGGGTTGTTTGTTTACGATAATAAATTAATTGTTATTGAAGCTGTTTATGGCTATTACAGCTATGGCAGACCTGAAATTGCTACTGATGCTGTTGCTTCTACTGCTGTTGCTGTTGACGGATTTGTTGCGCCAGTGGAGCAGACGCGGCCCGAAGTGAAAGTGCATGTTTATGATTTAACTGATATTGAGAATCTTGAATTGGAGGACACCTTTGTTTCTAAGGGTAATTATTATACTGCGCGCATGATTGATGGAGTTGTTTATGTTGTTTCTAATTATTATGCTGATACTGAAAATCCTGTTCTGCCTGTTTTTGCTTCTGATGCTGGGACTCGCGAAGTTGCAGTTTCTGATATTTATTATCCTGTTATAGGAGACAGCTCGTTTTTGTTTACCTCTGTTTTAGGCGTTGATGTTTTGGGATTGGAGTTTTCCGGAGATGTTTTTCTGACCGGAAACAGCGGAGTTAGTTATGTTTCTCGTGATGCACTTTACCTGACTCATCAAAAATATTTTGATTATGGAAAATTTCAGGAAGATATGATTCGCGAAGTTTTCCTTCCTTTGCTGCCTGCTGATGACAGAAGTGATGCTGAAGAAATAATTGACAGCGATGAGCCATATTATACAAAGTCGCGAGATATGGAACAGATTTTTGCTGGATATTTCAATGAATTGACTGAGGAAGAAAAGAAGACTTTGCAGGAAGAGCTGCAGGAATCCATGCAGGAATTTGCTTCTTCGTGGAGCAAGAAATACCAGAAGACAGCGATTCACAAGATTGAGCTTGACGGCTTGGACATTTCTTATGCTGGAAGCGGAGAGGTTCCAGGATATTTGCTTAATCAGTTTTCTCTTGATGAGGATGACGGATATTTGAGAGTTGCTACGACTATCGGCGAGGCGTGGTTTGGTGCTGGGAGTACAATGAGCGGGAATAACTTGTATGTTTTAGATGAGAATTTGGAGATTGTCGGAAGTGTTGAGGATTTGGCGCCGGGCGAGAGAATTTATTCTACTAGATTCGTCGGAGATAAAGCTTATATGGTGACTTTTAGGCAGGTTGATCCTTTGTATGTTATTGATTTATCGGATGAAGAAAATCCTAAGGTGCTTGGATATTTGAAAGTGACTGGCTTTTCAAATTATCTTCAGCCTTACGATGACAAACATTTGATTGGAATTGGGCACGAAGCGACTTTGGAGGGCCGTCAGCAAGGCTTGAAGATTTCATTGTTTGATGTTTCTGATTTTGAAAATCCTCTTGAAGTTGACAAATATGTTTTTGAGGGCGGATGGTCGTCGTCTGAAGCTGAATATGAACACAAAGCTGTTTTGTTTGACAAGGAAAAGAATTTACTTGTAATTCCTGTGAGTACAAACAATTATGATTACAACAGTTATTGGCAAGGAGCTTATGTTTTTGATATTGATACTCAGGGAATCGGATTGAGAGGGAAAATTTCTCATGATGAAAGTACTGACGGGAGTTATTATTATAACAGCTATGTTAGACGCTCGCTGTATTTGGATGACGTGCTATATACGATTTCTGACAAGAAGATAAAGGCGAATGATTTGAATACTTTGGATAATATTAAGTCTTTGGTGCTTCCTGTTGAAGAAATTGAAGTGCAGCCTGTTGTTTACTAAGTATTAAAAAGCTTATTTTTCTGAGTTAGATATGCTAACTAAGAAGCAATTGTCTGAAATAAGAGAGCATCTTGAAAGGAGCCAGAATCCGATTTTTTTGTTTGACAACGATGTTGATGGATTGTGCAGTTATGTTTTGCTTCGTAGATTTCTGGGGCGCGGGAAGGGAGTGGCTGTGAAGTCGCATCCGAATGTTGATGCGCGCTATGCGAAAAGAGTACAGGAGCTTGGAGGGGATTGCGTGTTTGTTTTAGACAGACATTCTTTAGGAAATGAATTTGTTCAGGAGATTGCAAATTTGCAGCTGCCAATTGTTTGGATTGACCATCATGACGTGGCTTTTGAGGAATATAATTATTCTTTGCTGCATCATTATAATCCAATTAGAAATAAAAGGAAAAGCAGTGAACCAACTACTTATTTGTGCTATTCTGCCACACAGAAGATTGAAGATTCGTGGATTGCTTTGATTGGATGCATTGCTGATCACTATATTCCTAAATTTACAGATGATTTTGAGAAGAGATACCCTGAGCTTTGGGCTAGAAAAATTACTGCGCCGTTTCAGGCGTTGTATACAACTGGAATTGGAAGACTTTCGCGGGCTTTAAGCTTTGGGATGAAGGATTCAATTACTCATGTTGTCGAATTACAAAACTTCTTAGTAAATTGTAAAAGCCCTTTGGATTTGGAACGGGAGCTTGATGGAAACGGAGCCTTTGCTTTAAAATACAGGGAGATTTTGAAAAAGTATACTGTTCTTTTAGATGCTGCCAAGCTTTCTGTTTCTGATAAATATTTGATTTTTAATTATTCTGGGACTTTGAGTATAAGCTCTGATTTGTCTAACGAGCTGTCTTATATTTTTCCAGGAAAATATATTTGTGTTGCTTACAGCTCAGGACCGATAACTAATATTTCTTTGCGAGGAAATAATGTAAAAAATATTTTAGAACAAGTTTTGCCTAGTTTTGTAGGAGCGACTGGCGGAGGGCATAAAGATGCTGTTGGCGCGCGGATTCAGGCGAGCGAGTGGGATAGGTTTGTTGAAATGCTGAAGGAGAAATTTACATAGTTAGCAAAATGAAAGAACTGAAAATTATTTTGAGTGGACGTGTGCAAGGCGTTAGGTTTAGGCATTTTGTCAAAGAAACTGCCGATGTACTTGATGTGAAAGGTTACGTGCAAAATCAGCCTGACGGCTCTGTGCTTGTTGTGGCTCAGGGCAGCGAGGGAAATCTCAAAATTTTTCTTGAGCGCTTGCAAAAAGGAAATGCTCTTTCTAAGATAGATAGCTTTCATTATATTTGGCGCGAAGCATCTGAGATTTTTGAAAGCTTTGAGATTAAAATTGATAAGGCTTTTGTTGCTGACCAAACGTTAAGCCTTTTTAACTTGAGCAAGAGCTTATTTCATATGAGAACTAAATCGCCACGACATGTTGCAATAATTCCTGATGGGAATCGCAGATGGGCGCAAGAGCGTGGAAAGCCAGGGATTGAAGGACACGCTTATGCTTCTAGATATGAGCATTTGCGCTCGCTTCTTGATGAGGCGCGAAATTTAGGAGTGGAATACGTGACTTTTTGGGCGTTTTCGACGGATAATTGGCAGCGCGAGAAGCATGAAGTTGACAGACTTTTTTCTTTAATGACTCGGGTTTTGAAAAGATTGGAAAGAGATGCTGTTGCAAAGAAGATAAGATTCCGCCACATAGGAAGAAGAGATAGGTTACCTGGAAAATTATTACGTGCGATAGAATCTTTGGAGGGAAGAACAAAAGATTTTCAAGATTTTAATTTACAGATTGCGATTGATTATGGCGGGCGTGATGAGATTTTGCGTGCTGTGAACCGAATGCTTGCTAATGGAGATAAGTCTGTTAGCGAAGGAGATTTTATGAAATATTTAGACACGCACGAAATTCCTGATCCTGATTTGATTATCAGAACTGCCGGCGAGTATCGTTTAAGCGGGTTTATGCCTGTGCAAGGAGCTTACGCTGAATTTTATTTTACTGACAGAAAGTTTCCTGATTTTATGCCTGAGGATTTGAGAGCTGCTGTTTCGGAGTTTGTGCGGCGGAAAAGGAATTACGGGAAATAATATATATCTTAATTAGCTATAGCGATTAGTTTTTATACATGGAATTTATTGTGCATTTATGATTGGGAAAATCGGGCTTGAGATACACACGTATTTGACGACGCGGGAGAAACTCTTTTGCAGATGTAGGGCATCACGTGAACGTGGTACTAAGCCTAATAGTTTTGTTTGCCCGATTTGCACTGGACAGCCGGGCGCTAAGCCGATGAGGCCGAATGCCGACGCTGTTGTTAAGGCAGTTAAAATAGGTTTGTTGCTTGAGTGCAAGATAAATAATGTTTGCCCGTGGATGAGAAAACATTACGACTGGCCGGATTTGCCGAAAGGATATCAAACTACTTTGAGTGGGGCGCATGCTGTGCCTTTAGGAATTGACGGAAAATTTTTAGGAATTAGAATTGAGAGCATGCATCTTGAAGAAGATCCTGCGGCGTGGGATCCGAATACGGGGAAATTAGATTATAATCGCTCTGGTTTGCCTCTTGTTGAAATTGTGACTGCACCAGATTTCAAGACTGCGCAGGAAGTTTATGATTGGGTTAGGAAATTGGTTCATGCTTTAAGCTATTTGAAGGCTGTTGATTCAAACGCTGGGATTAAGGCAGACGTTAATGTTAATTTAGTTGATGAGCGGGGAGCGAAGAAAACAGAGAGAGTTGAGGTCAAAAATGTTAATTCTGTTGAAAACATGCGGGCAGCTATTGAGCATGAGATTGAAAGGCAGATGCGCGAAGGAGGCGTGCGCGAGACTCGGAGATTTGACGAGGTTAAGGGAAAGACGATTAGAATGCGTGGAAAGGAGCAGGCTTGGGATTATAGATTTATTGCCGACCCTGATTTAGTTGTTTTACAGATTTCTAAAGACAATGTCTTGAAGTTACAAAAAGAATTGCCTGAATTGCCTAATGTTAAACTTGAGAGATTAATAAAGAAATACAAAATTTCTTCAACAGATGCGGCTGTTCTTGCGAAGAACATTGATATTGCTTTATTTTTTGAGAAAGTCGCCGGAAGAATTGACGGGAGTTTTGCATTGCCTTGGGTGAATGTCGAGCTTTTGAGGGTTTTGAATTGGAATAAAAAATCACTTGATGAAGTTTCAATTTCTGTTGAGCATTTTGTCAAACTGCTTGAGATGGTAAAGAATAGGAAAATTACTGAACTACAGGCAAAGCAGATTTTGAATAAATTCGTGCCTGCGAGCTTTGATCCTTCCAAAGTTGATGGAAAGATTTCTGATATTAAAGAACTTGAACCATTTGTTTTGAAAGTTATTAAAGAGAATGCGAAGGTTGTTGCGGACTATAAGTCAGGCGACGCTAAGGCTTTGAATTTTTTGCTTGGTGAAGTTATGAAAGCAACTGAACGGCGTGCTGATTTTGCTGTTGCGCGGAGATTGCTTGAGAATATCTTGAAATAAACGGCCCTACGAGGAATTGAACCTCGGTCCTCAGGTTGCTTCAAAACTATTTTGTTTCGCCGAAGCCTGATATTCTATCCGTTAAACTATAGGGCCTTATATTGTGCGGCTAATGGTGTTTTTTAAATTATTGCTTTTCAAGGAACTTTTTATTTTTATTTATGAAATTTATATTCATGTTTGCAATTTCAAATGCGTTGGCTTTTGTGCGTTCGTATTGTACTTTATTTGTTTTGAGGAATTTTGATATTTTTCTGAGATATTTTTTGTTTGTTTGCGTGACGATTAGCGCGTTTAATAAGTCTTCAAAAATGTAGTGGCTGTCTTCGTATTTTTTTAAAATTGGAAAGTTTTTTTCAAACCATTTTTGGATGGTTTCTCCTGCTTGGGGGTTGGCTGGCAGATTTTGGAAAATATATCTTAAGTCCTGGAATCTTACTTTTTCTGTTAGCGCAAGATCTAGTGCTTCTTTTATTATTTTTGGCTGTTTGAACTGATATAAACCTACGAGCAATTTTATTTTAAGCTCTAGGTCTTTCTCGTTAAGATAGCTAGAGAGCATTTCTTTAAACTCAGATTCTGCGCCGTTTCTTGCTACTATGTAATATACTGCATCAGCTATATTTGTGTTTATTTCATTTTTTGCGTATTTTGCTTGTGCCTCCATGATTGTTTCTTTGTCTTCAGCAAAGCCGCAGAAGCCGATTGCCAATGAGCGCAGCATTATTGTTTCTGTGCTTTCTTCTGGTTGCTGGATCCAGCCGATTTCTTTAAGAATTTTCTTGTATGCCGGCAGAATTATAGATGTTATTTTTCTTTTTGCGTTAGGCCACCATGATTTATGAATGCAGAGCCGCTCTAGTTTTCTAATATTATTTGCTATGTCTGCCAAGATTATGAAACTATTTTCTTTGGAGTAGGAGTTTAGCAGCGAAATATACTCTTCTATTTTTTCTTGTCTGATTAAACATAATACCCATAGGTCGTTGTGTATGCCGTATCTGTCTATTGCGCTGAATTTGTTTTTTTCAATTAATTCTCCGAGGTTTCTAAGTATTTGTTTTGGATATTTGGTGCGATAGAATCCGTATTGATCATGGTTTAATTTTAGATATCTTGATTTGATCTCGTATTGTTGCGAGCTTTTTTCTAGCATTTTGTTGTAGCATATTTCATTTGTTGCGATTGAGATAGGTATGGGCCATATTTGATTAGTTTTTTTATTGCAACGTTTTTGAGTGATTGTTATTTTATCTTTTTTTTGTTTGATTTCTATTAATGGATAGCCTGGCTGGGAGATCCAAGATTTCATAATATGTTTTATTGAGTTATTTGATGTTGCTTCTGCGATTGCGTGCCAAAGGTCGTGTGCTTCAGCGTTTTCATAAGTGTGTTTTTTTAGATAGTTTGACACACCAAGCCTGAATTGCTCTTCTCCGACATACGCCTCAAGCATTCTTAAGACGCTTCCGCCCTTTGCGTAGCTAATGTCGTCGAATATTTCCTCTATTTCATCTGGACTGTTTACTTCAATCTCTATAGGGTGAGTTGTTTTTAGAGTGTCTTTGAATAGGCCTCTGAACAATTCACTTGATATATAGTCTTCCCATGTTTTCCACTCTGGTGCGAAATGGTCAACCGCTTTGTAAGCCATGTAGTTCGCGAAGCTTTCGTTAAGCCAGAGGTCGTTCCACCATTTCATTGTTACGAGATTGCCTGACCACTGATGCCAGAGTTCGTGTGCGATTATTTCAGCGACGCGTTTTTTTATTCTTGCTGAACTTTTTTCTTCATCTATAAGGAGAACTAATTCTCTGAAGGTTATTGCACCCCAATTCTCCATTGCGCCTGATTGAAAATCGGGAACTGCAATTAAATCTAGTTTTTCTAAAGGATAAGGTATTTCTGAATATTTTTCAAAATATTCTAAATATTTTTTTGCATGCTCCAGAGCAAATTTTCCTCTTTGGATTTTTCCAGGAGTTGTCACGACTCTTATTTTTACGTCGTTGTAATTGTCCTCAAGGAATTCAAAGTCGCCAATGCCTATGTAGAATAGATATGTTGGCATTTTTGGAGTTGTTTTGAATTGAATTGTCTTTTTGTTGTTTTGAGTTGATTCTGTTTTTATTGGCATGTTGGATATGGCTTGCAATTCTTTTTCTATTTCAACTGTTAAATCAAATGTTGATTTTTTGTCTGGTTCGTCGAAGCATGGGAAGATTCTCCTTGCATAAGGGGCTTCGCATTGCGTTGTTAACATGTATTTTGCTTTGCCTTCGTACTCGTATTTGCTTCGGTAAATTCCAACTAAACTGTCTGTTATCTCTCCTGCGAAGTCTATATGAATTTCTACATTTTGAGGAATTATTTTATTTGCTGTTATTAGAGTTAATTGCTCTAATTTTCCGTTTATTTTTATTTTAGGTAAAAGGCATTGTGTGCCTACGCAGACCGTTGCATTTTTTATTTTAAGGTTTTTTGAGTGTAATGTAATTAAATTTGTTGGTTTTTTTATAACTGTTGTTATTTCTACACTTCCTTCATAGGTAAAATTTTTTAAGTCTGGTTTTATGGTTATTTTGTAATTTGCTGGTATTATGTCGTTTGATAATCTTTGTGAAACCATGCTTGTTTTTAGAAGTAAGGTTTAATAATGATTTCTGTTTCGTTATTTTATGAAAGACACCAAGGGTTTGACTGTTAAGAAGGGCGATAATTTCTCAGAATGGTATTCAGAAGTTGTGCAGAAGGCCGAGCTTGCTGATTTGAGATATAATGTGAAAGGTTTCTTGGTTTTTCAGCCGTGGAGTGTTTTGGCGATGGAGAAGATGTATTCTGTGATGGAAAATGCTCTGAAAGCGAAAGGGCATAATCCTTATTGGTTTCCGACGGTGATTCCTGAAAGCAATTTTAAGAAAGAGGCAAGCCATGTCAAAGGATTTACCCCCCAAGTTTTCTGGGTTACGCATGGAGGGGATAAAGAACTTGAAGAGAGACTTGCTTTGAGGCCAACTTCGGAGACCGCTTTTTACCAAATGCTTGCTCTTTGGATTCGTAGTTATAAAGATTTACCATTTAAGACTTATCAGCGAGCGCAGGTTTTTCGATACGAAACTAAGGCGACGCGGCCCTTTTTACGCGGCCGCGAGTTTCATTGGATTGAGACACATTGCGCATTTGCAACGCAGGAGGATGCTTTGAAGCAGGCTTATGAAGATATGTTAACTACAAAAGAAGTTTTGCATGATGTTTTTGCTTTGCCGTTTATGTTTTTTGAAAGGCCGGAGTGGGATAAATTTCCAGGGGCTTATCGGACTTTTGCAGCTGATGTTTTGAATCCGGATGGGAGAGTTGTGCAGCAACCGTCAACTCATTTGATAAAGCAGGATTTTGCAAAAGCTTTTGGGATTACTTACAAGGATAAAGATGGGAAAGATAAATATGTTTATACGACTTGCTATGGACCGGCGATTTCCAGAATTTTTGCTTCTATTGTGATTGCTCATGGCGACGACAAGGGCTTGAGGTTTCCGTGGGATATTGCTCCAAAACAAATTGTTGTTGTGCCAATTGGAAGCAGTGAGAAAATTTTGAAAAAGGTTCATGAGCTAGCTGGAAATCTTAGAGATTTTGGTGATGTTTTTATTGATAATTCTGAAAATAGTGTTGGAGAAAAGTTGAACACTTGGGAGCTTAAGGGAGTTCCTGTTAGGATTGATGTGGGCGAGAAAGAACTGAAGGCAAAGAAACTGAGTGTTTTCAGAAGGGATTTGAACAAAAAGGAATTGATTTCTGAAAAGCATTTGATGAAATACTTAACTCGTGTGAAAAAGGAGTTTACTTTTAATTTGATTAAAGAAGCTGATAAGCTTTTTAATAATAGAATTAAGAATGCGCGCAGTATTGTTGAAATGAAGAAACTGATTGAGTCTGGTAATATTGTGCGCTGTGGATTTTGCTCTGTTTCTGTTGAGGGAGATTCATGCGCGGAGGTTGTTGAAAAGGAAGTTGGGGCGCAAGTCCGTGGGACGAGACTTGATGGTGAAAAATTTTCTGGAAATTGTGCTGTTTGCGGGAAGAAGGCACAACATGTCGTTTATGTTGCGAGAAGCTATTGAGTAAGTTTTTTATATCTCGTTTTATGATGGTGTTCATGGTTGAATTAAATTTTAGGCCAGGGGATTTAGTTAAGTTTAGATTGGCGCGCGAGGAAATTGAAGCGCGCGTTTTGGAGAGTTTTGACAAGAATGTTGTGCTTGTTAAGTTGAAGAGTGGATATAATATTGGAATTCCGAAGGAAAATATTCTTGATTGTGTTGTTATTGAAAAGTTTAAAGATGTCCAAATAAAAAAAGATATTCCTCTTGCTGCTGGAAAGCCTTCTATTGGGATGATAATTACTGGCGGGACTATTGCAGCTAAACTTGACCCTAGGACTGGTGGGGTTTCATGGCTTACTGATGTAAATGAGTTTGCAAAGTTTTACCCTCGTGTTTTTGAAAAAGCTAATGTAAAGAAAATCTCTGTCCCGTTTATGGTTGCTTCAGAAAACATGACTTATGAGCATTGGGTCACAATCGCTGAACATGTGAAAGAAATGCTTAATGATCCTGAAATTAGAGGAGTAATTGTAACACATGGCACTGATACTTTGCATTATACTGCTGCTGCTTTGAGTTTCTTTTTGAGAGATTTGAAGAAGCCGGTTGTTCTGACTTTTTCTCAGAGAAGTATTGATAGAGCTTCTTCTGACGCTGAATTGAATTTGGATTGCGCTGTTACAATGGCTTTAAGTGATTGTGCTGAAGTTGTGATTGTCGGACATGCAACTGAAGATGATGATTATTGTTTTGCTTTGCGTGGAACTAAAGTTCGGAAAATGCACACTTCTCGACGTGACACTTTCAAGCCGGTAAATTGCTCACCTCTTGCGAAAGTTTGGCCTGATAGAATTGAGTTTTTGGATAAATATTGTGCTCGTGATTCTGGTCTTACTAAGTTGGACGCTTCTTTTGATGAAAAAGTTGCTTTGGTATATTTTTATCCTGGGCAGGACCCTTCAATTTTAGATTATTATCTTGTGCAAGGCTATCGCGGAATTGTGATTGCAATGACTGGGCTTGGACATGTTGCTATGGGAGACGTGAAACATTCGTGGAGAGCTACTTTGAAGCGCCTCATTAAGCAAGGCATGGTTGTCTGCGCGGCGCCTCAGACTTTATATGGCCGACTTAATCCTAAAGTTTATTCTCCTGGGCGAGACTTAGAGGAGCTTGGTATAATTTATTTAGAAGATATGCTGCCTGAAACTGCTTTTGTTAAGTTAGGCTGGGTTTTGGGGCATAAGAATTGGAAAGGGCTTGTTCGAGAGAAGATGCTGGAAAATGTGGCTGGAGAGTTTAATAGTTTACTCCCTGAGTAAGTGTTGCAATTATAAAAAGAGACCCTATGAGTTTGGAGACTCCCATACTTAACAGATATGAAATTTATGCTGGAGAGATTAGTAAATATACCGGGACTAAAACTGATCAAAGTAGATAGTATTTAATAACTCCTTTTTTGTTTGACTTTCATGCATGATTATTCAAAATTAGGCTTTAAAGCAGGACTTGAGATTCATCAGCAACTTGACACGCCGAAATTATTTTCTGGGGCGCCGTCGTTTTTAAGAAATGATGAGCCTCATTATAGAATTGAAAGAAAATTGCACGCTGTTGCTGGAGAAACTGGTGTTGTGGATGAGGCTGTTGCCCACGAGGCTGCACTTGGAAAAACATTTGTTTATGGGGGTTATCGCGATTCTGTTTCTTTGGTTGAACTGGATGAAGAGCCAGCGCATGCTGTGAATAGTGAGGCGCTTGATGTTGCATTGACTGTCGCTTTATTGCTTAATTGTGAGATTTATCCTGTTACTCAAGTTATGAGGAAGACGGTTATTGACGGCTCCAATACTTCGGGATTTCAGAGAACTGTTTTGATTGCACATGATGGATTTGTTGATACTTCATTTGGAAATGTGCGTGTTGCAACTGTGTGTTTAGAAGAAGATTCTGCGCGTTTGATATCGCGCGAGAAAAATAAATCTGTTTATCGTCTTGACAGACTTGGAATTCCTCTTGTTGAAATTGCGACTTATCCTGATTTGCGAAATGCCGAGCAGGTTAAAGAATGCGCTTTGAAATTGGGAGAGATTTTGAGGGCTTGCCGCGTGAAGAGAGGAATTGGCACAATTAGACAGGATGTTAATATTTCTGTTTCTGGGCATGATAGAGTTGAGATTAAAGGATTTCAGGATCCAAAAATGATGATTACTACGATTGATAAGGAAATTGAAAGACAGCTTTTGGATTTGAAAAATAAAAAATTGTCTGGAAATTCGAAAGGCGCCAGAGATTTATTGCGCGGCGATGTTAGAAACGCTTTGCCCGACGGCTCTTCGGAGTTTTTGAGGCCGATGCCAGGCGCTTCGCGAATGTATCCTGAAACAGATTTGCCTCTTTTAAGAATTGGGCTTGAAAAAGTTAATAGGATTAAGAAAAATTTGCCCAAGCTTAAATCGGATATTCGCGATGAACTGAAAAAGAAAGGACTTACTGATGAGATGATTAAACTTGTTTTGTCTGAGAATTATTATTTTGATAGCTTTGAGAATTTGTTAAATATTTATAGCAAAGATGCTAACTTGATTGCTAAGATGGTTGTCTTGTGGCGAGAAGAGATTGCTACTAAAACTGGAAAGACGATTGACGGCGTAATGAAAGTTTTACACGAAAGAGTTTTAGAGCAGATTCTTGAATTAGTGCGTGACGGCAAGCTGGAAAATGGCGATGTCAAATCAGTCATGATGAAAATTGCAGAAGGTGTTAAGTTTAGCGATGCTGTTAAAATTGATAAAATTAGCGATGATGAAGTTGAGATTTATGTTAGGGAAATTGTTAAGGAAAAACCTGGAATGCGGGCGAATGCATATATGGGAATGGTGATGGCTAAATTTAAAGGCAAGATTGACGCGAAGAAAGCGATGGAAATTATAGATAGAGTTGTTGGAAAATGAGCAAGAAAATAATGCTGTGCGGGCTGTTAGTTAGTTTTATTGTGTCACTATAGAGTTAATCTATACGAAAGGTTTTTAAAGATGGTTTTTTGTTGTTTTTAATGAAAATGGATTTGGACGATGCTGAGTCGGTTGATAGTGTACAGATTATTCTTCCTATTTGGGATAAATTGAAAGTTAGAAATGCGATGAGGCATTTGGGAGAATTTATTAGAACTTCTCCTATACGGGGACGGGTTAGTATTGATGATGACGGAGGAAGTAGTTCGATTTTTTTAAAGGCGAGAGACAGGGGTGCTGGCAGGTCTTTGTTTCAAGCTCGAGATTTATTGAGAAAAGCTGTTTTAGAAATAGGAATTGATAGTGGTAATGTTATTGTTCATCCTTACAATGACTCTTCTGGTAGAAGGACGTCTTCTAGTGGAGTTAATAGTAATGAAAAGACTTTGAGTGCTATGCAAGCCCAGATAATTGATTTGAGGGAGCAACTTGTTGGGAAGATGAATGAGATTGGTGAACTGCAAACATATCAGGCAGATCTGGAAGCTCGCTTGGTCAGCGCTAATGCGCCAATTTCTAGAAGAGGGGATTTGCATATTTTGGAGTCTGTTAGACTGGGGAGAGTTAAAGAATTAGCTGAGACTTCAAGAGCTTATGCTGATGCTGAAAGAGATTTTAAGTATGAAGAGGGAAAGGACCATAACCAGCAGCTTATTGATGCAGCAAGAGCTTCGCGCAGTGATTTTGAGAAAACTGAATTTTATGCGCAGAATTCGAAATTAATAGAAAAAGCCAGAGAGGCAATTGTGCGGGCAGAGAATGATCCTTTTGTTAATGTTGAAAGAGCTAAGAATTTGCTTGCTGAAGTTGAGGCTAAAAAAACTGAGCACGATAATAAAAAACAAAATACTGAAAAAATCAGAGCTGCGCTTGACGGGAAGAGGGTGCTTTATCAAGTTATTTCTGAAGAAGACGGCGAGAATTACAAAATTAGTGTTGTTATGCCAATTCAATATCAAGAAGATATGAAGAATCATTCTGCTTTGGAGCTGGATTTGATTGCTCATGTGCATGATCAGTGGAATACTCTTAGGTCCGATACTCCAATTAAAGGATTTAAACGCGAAGGAAGACTTGGAGTTGTTGCTTATAATTATTTTATACCTCGCACAGGTATGTCTCCTGAAAAAATCAGAGCTGTTGAAGATAAAATAGTTAATGCACTATTTAATTCTCAGAGAGATTATGCTTTTGGAGCCTTTGGCTTGAGAGTTGATTTGGAAAAAATTACGAGCACTGCCGGACAAAGATTAGAAGGCGAGGTTTATTCTTCAGAACCTCGGGCTGTTGCTGATGATGCTCCGAAGAAAAGAGAGAGAACTTCTGCAGAAAAAGCAACGATAACAAGACCAGAAGGAATGAAATTTGGAGGAACAACTTCACTTGAGTATGGTGGGGGGATAACTGCTGAGCAAGTTGATGTCAGGGTTTCAGAGTCTTTAGCAGCAATAGATAGAAATGTAAATTATCAGGGCTTGCCAAATATTAGTGGTTGGGGAAGAAGTACGAGATCACAAGCTTTAGTTATGGGGGCTATTCGGATTTTGGCGGAAAGCGGAAGAACATTCTCATCTCAAGAATTGTTGGAAGCTTTAAAAAAAGTGATTCCAGAATTGGACAATTATTTAGGCAATGAGGTAGCCAACAATAATTTGAGAATTGGTTTGATTCACTTTAATAAGAAATTTGGGATGCTTGAATTTATAAAAGATCCCGCGACAAGAAGAGTTAGCTATAAAATAAAGGAGCAATACAGAAGACAATGACGGAGAAAACAGAAAAAAAAGAACGAAGCGAAGGAACATTAACAGCGAGGCAACTTATTAAGGACAGGAGTTTGGAAAGTTATACTGATGAGGTTTTTAGAGTTATTCATGATAGGGGCATGAACTCGCGAAGATTATACTCTGGAGATATTGAACTTATTTTAGGATATGTTACAGGAGATAGAAAGAGAAAATCAGCTGATTTAGCTGATGAATCTGAACCTGTTCAGATGCCTACAACTGACAGCTCAAAGCTGATTTTGAAAGTAAGAGATCCGGTTAGAAAAGTAACTAGATATATGTTTGCCGGCGATTTGGAGAATCTTGACTCTGATTCTGACAGAGAAGATGTTTTCCTTCAGGATTTTGTTTCTAGACTTGAAATGTCTTTAGATTATAGGCCGCCGAGTAAGCGTGGAGGCGGCGGAGGAGGAGGAGGAGGCGGTGGCGGCGGAGGTAAAAAACGAGAAGAAGTCAGAATTGCTGGGAGAGTTGCCGCTTATTTGTTAGATCATAGAGATGACCAAGGACTGGTTTCTTTGTTATATGGAGAACCAAGAAATGATTCTGTTAATTTAACGAACAGTACAGCGCTTTTAGAAGGAATTGCTTCTAGTAGAGTTATTGATCTTTTGAGAAGTAGAGGGCTTGAGATTGAAGCATTGACTCCTGAAGGACTAATGAATTTAGCGAAGAAAGAGAAGGCGCGAAGGTTTGCGAGAGATGTTGCCAATTATTTCCATGAAGGAAATGGTCAGTTCATTAAGATTGGAGAGAATGGTTTTAGAATAGAATGGGACAGGGCAGACGATGCAAAAGATATTATCCGATGGCTTGAGCAGAATATAGAATTTTCTGAGAAGGGATTGCCATTTTATATGAATTGTGTTAAGGCGAAGTTAGAGGGCCAGCTTTCTGCACGCCATGGGCCTGTGAATGTGAGAACGTTGTTTAAGCATTGGACAATGGCTTCTTCCCATTATGAATTTGTGAGAGCCCATAGCTACACTAGGCCGATGCTTAGAGAGAATGCGCGGAAAATTGACTTTGATGATTTGGCTGCAAGAATAGTTAAAGATTTTACAGGGAATCCAAAATATAATGAAGGAGATGCTAGAAGATTTATCGGAGGATTGTTTGTTGCTGGAAAAATAAATCTTTCTGATAGAACAGACGGCGCCCGTACAGATTTTGAGACATCTGAAAGAACGGGGAACTATGCTGATTATGTTATTGTAAAATATAATGAAATTGGAGAGCTTGTACAAAGAACAATGGGGAGAATTGTAGCCGGGAAAGCAAAAAAGAGCGTTAATCCTGCTGACGCTTCACTTTATTCATCGGTGAAAGAAGGAAGATTGGAAATAAAAGACAGAGCAGATGCAAGACATTTAGCCAGAACATTAAGGGCGCAGTTAACTGACACTGAAAGGAAGAAAATTACTGATAGAGTAGTTGCTAATAGAGTATTATCTGACCAAGGAGTCGATAAAATATTTGCTTTGTATGTTTGGAATGAACGTGATAATCTTGTAAAGAGATATTCTTAATGACTTTTGATTTATTAAATTATTTATTATTGTTAATACAGAATAATTGGGCTCTTTTTGGTTCGTAAATATATCAATTATTTATTTTTATTATTTTTCTTCGTGCCAATTTTCCGGCTCTTTGATGATGCCGTAGCCAACATATAATTCATCTATGCCGTCTTCTTTGTCAGGAGTGAATCTTTCTTTTACTCTGTAACGCACATCTTCGACTTGGTCTTCTAATTTTACTGTGAAAGGAACTTCAATTACTCCGCTTCTGTTTCTAATAGCTGAATCATGTATTGAAGTTGTAAAAATCGGTTGTTCTGGGTTGCCGCGCCGTACGTCTCCAGCTTTTTGAAACATACTTAGAGTTGCTTTTTCTTTATCTGCATCTACAAAATATCCTATAATTCTTTCTGTTCCTTCGTATAATGCGGGATTTCCTGGCTGATATTCAACGTAAACTGCCGGAAAAACAATTTCTATTAAATCTTGAGGCTTCGCATCGCTCATTATTTCTCTTAATGGTTTATATGCTTCGCTCATGCTCTTACAGCTTTGAAATAAGCAATTCTGTTTGCAGGACTACCCTTTGGAATTTCATCAACAATTTGGAGACCTTGTCTGGCGTAATCTATTGCTTTTGGGGTGAAGTATAGTCCATTTTCACCGACTCTTGCGCCTGCTAGCTGACCGAAACCAAATTTTTCACAGATTGCTTTAGGACCTAAGTCTTCACTGCCTGCAACTATTTTCCTTAAAGTTATTAGGCCTGTTTTTCCGTCGGCATGAGCTGTAATTACGGGAATATTTCCTCTTCTGCTTGAGAAAACTCCGATTGAACCTGGAGCTAGGGAAAACAATTCACTGTCTGTGTCTCTTATTGCTGCGTCCCATGCGTCGACTTCTGTTAAAACACCCGAATAAGCATTACTTGCTGAACTATAATTAAAAACTCCGCTAAACATTAAATCTCTTGCAACTTGTTTAGAATTTCTATTCCAAAAATCTTTGTCAAATGTCATAACTTTGTAATTAATACAGGCTTTATAAATTTTGTGGTTACTCCTTATTTTTACAATATGTCGAAGTGCTTCTTGATAACTCCAGCCTTTAGGCTGGAGAGCACTTCGAGCATCCAAAAATCGAGCACCAATCAAACCACATCTTTTAAGGTGTGGTGGTGCATCGATTTTTTGATTATCGTGCGCTTTTTTATTCAATAACTATCAGGCTCTTGACCATTCCTTTAACTTGACCTACTTTTTTTCTAAGCCTGAAATGCTCCAATGTTTGGCTTAAGAGTTTTCTTTCTACTTCATTTGTTTCTTCGTCTTTTTCTTTTTCAATTTCTAATATTGTTGCATTCTGGTCTTTTACAAATTGCTCTTCATATAATGCTCTTTTTTTTGTCAACAAAATTGTTGCTATAACATCGCTTTGCGCGAAAACTACTGGGTTTATTGCTGTACAAATATCTTTCAAGCATCTTTTTGCGTCGTAGTTTACTGCGTTGTTTGCCCTTGGAATCCTGCAACTGCCGAGATATCTACCCAAAGACCTTTTTCTTTTTGTCATATCTTTTAAAAGTTCCCTGTCTTTTTCATTTAAAGTTGACAATCTTGATGCAAGCAGAAGGTCGCTTCCGTCTATTCCTTCGTCCTGCATTAATGCAAGATATCCGAACATATTTTCCTGCACGAGTTTTTCAACAAATCTTATTCTATCTTCTTCTCTTATTCCTTTTTTCCCCACTTCTTCGTCTAAAGTTACAGCTCTTGATTTTATTGGATCTTCTAGAAGCTCAAAGAAGAAATCTCTCCATCTGACTCCGTGCCTTTCTTTTAGTCTTCTTAACATTGGCCGGTATTGGCCCCCGATTCTTTTTTTGGCAAATGCGTTATCTTTTATGTCAAATCTGTCAAGAAATCTTTCAATGCCTCTTTTGTAATTGGCATCGTCTCTGTAAGTTTCGTACGCTTTTAGGAATTCAGATGCCGCTTCTCTTGCTAGGATTCTATCTTCTAAAATATCAACGACTCTTTTTTTGGCTTTATCGCTTAATGTTTCTAAGACCAGGCCGGTAATTAATTCTGGATTTGAGACTATTACGCTTAGAATTCCGTATCTGTTGAATCCGTCGACACCTTCCATATATTTAAGCGCTTCAAGGTATTCGTGATTTTTCAGCTCTTTTGTTCTCTCAAGGTGCTCTATTACTCCGTTTAATAAAGGAGAATATGTTCCGACGCTGTTCCCATTTACTAAGGTTTTGTCGTGAGCGTTCCAAGATAGCAGGAAATTATCTAAGGTGAATCTAGGGTCATATCTTAGAACTTCATAATTTGCTAAGAAATCGTCGACTGCATGCGGCAGTCCGTTTGTTGCGCAATTTAATGCGCAGTAATCTAAGATTAGATTTCTTTGCTCTTCATTCAGGCCTGATTCTCTAAGAGCATCCAACATGTCTGGGTGCGGTTCAAAAATTTCGCCTTGAAGATAATCATTAAAGTATCTTCTAAACCTGCTGACTACTGCTATTCCTTCTTCACTTAAGCTTGAATATCTTTCATTTGCTCTTGCCTCTAAACTTTTTATTTCACTCATTTTATTTCCCCCCCCTTCTTCTTGTCATGAATCCTTCTATTATTGAGACAATTTCTTCAGGAGTTCTTACTGTCTTTTGTGCAGGTTCTATTGAGGGCCTTTGTGCTTTTCTTGAACTTATGACTGCTCCGTTATTAACGAATTGGAATTGGGTGCATAGCTCTTCACGATATCCTTGAGGGCTGTTTTTTCCTGATTCTCTTATATCGCCGTTTCCAGGATTTGAGTATAATGATTCTGAGCTTAAAATAAAAAATCTGTCTAACGAACGGTCTTTGTACGAGGCGGGCGGATTGTCGTGGGTTTTTTTGACTACAGTGACATAAACTTCATATTTATCTGATAGTCCGTCAATTGCTTTTACGACGCCTGTTCTTTCTGGGACTGGCTCGAGACCAATTCTTCTTAATCCTTCCTGCAATAACTCGCTTCCTGTTTCTTCTACAAGCTTTGACGGGAGAGTTATAATTCCGTATCCTCCTGGTCTGATTATTCTGCTTGTTTCTAATGCCATTCTTTTTCTTCCGCCGTTTTCACTATTTCCGTAATGAAGAACTAACGAAAGAACTGCTAAGTCATATTCACGTGATTTTACTTCTTTTGATAAATCTTCTATGTCTGCGACCAGTGTTTCAACTCCTATTCCGAGAGCTTCCGCCTCCCTTTTTCCTATTTTTAACTGATGGGGATTAATATCAACGCACAAACTTGGCCTTCTTAATTTTCTTGAAACTGTCGCCGGAGAGCCGAGGTCAATTATTTTTTCTAATTTGCTTCCTTCTTTTCCTTCTATTTCACGAACAAGACCTTCAATTAATCTTGCTGTGTGGGCAGAGTACGAGCTTTCCCATTTAAAGTTGTAAGCCTGCGCATAAATCTGCGCATGGTCTCCTTCTGCAAGATAAGTTCTATTTTTTTCTGACCCTTTGTTCAACATATGGCCGCTCATCATTCTTATTTGTGAGCGTGCGTTCATCATGTATCTTTTAATAGGTGTTTGTGCGACAATTGGTTTTTTCTTGGCAAGCGCTTCTTTTTGCTCTTCTGATAATTCGCGGCCGCCTTCTGCCTCTTCTATTCCTGCTCTTTTTATTTCTTCTGTGTCTTCGTATATTCCTTGCTCAACTGTTCCGCCCATTATTAATGTGTGCACATTTACTTCTTTTTGCTGTCCTCTTCGTGCAATTCTACCAATTGCCTGGTCATTCAAGCCAGGAGAGAAATCTCTCATGATGAACACGCAGTTGTTTGCTGCGTGCAAGTCCTGTCCTTCTCTGATTGAATCAATGCTTGCGACCAGGACTCTTTTGTCTGGGTTTGTCTGGAATTCAAGTCTTCTTTTGTCTCTTTCACTGTATCTCTCTTTTCCAGGATCTGAGCTTACTGTTCCGTCTATTCTTATTGAGCCGTGTTCTGCGTATCTTTGTTCTAATCTTTCTGTGATTCCATTTCTTAATTTTGTCCAAATTACTATTTTCTCTCCTTTTTCCACTGCTTCTTTTACTAGTTTATCCAGCTCTTTGTATTTTGTTGAGTCTATTCTTTTTGTGGCTTCCAGCAAACCAGGATTTGCTTGGAAAAATTCTTCCATTTTTCTTCTTGATTTTCCTTCGTGATTTTCCGGCAAAAGAAGAGTCCCGTCTGTTGCTGCTAATCTTGTTAGGACGAATTTTCTTCCCATTCCAAATTCTTTGTGGTCTAATACACTCCAGTATAATCTTTCTTCGTCTGGACTCATGCTCAAATATGTCGGAGGATTGATATTTACTTTAGGAACTCCTGGAAGATTTCTGAATGTTGTAACTGGCTCTTTGCTGAACCTTCTTAAGAAGAGACGTATTAATCTTGGATTGCCTTCGTATGCTGTTTTGAAATTTTCTGCTGTTGGGAAATTTTCAGGGTCAAGCAAAGAAGCTAATTCTCCGATGTCATCTAAATTGTCTGGAAACGGATTTCCTGTCATGGCGTAGAACCTGTCTGCACCTAGAGCGAGCTTTCTTACTGCTTTTGAGCGAAGAGCTTCTGGATTTTTTGCGTTGTGCGATTCGTCTAAGCATAACATCATCTGTTCTTGTGATGTTTCTACTGCCGAAAGAATTCTGTCTGCGAGAGTTACCTGATCGTCTGTTATTCTTGGCTCTTCTCTTCTTAATCTTGCTATTTCGTGAGCTATATCGTCGGGGGTTTTGTTGTCAACTGTTCTGAAAAGTGCGTCGTAACTTATTAATGTCCAGCCCAAAGTTCCATCTGCGATTCCTTTTTCAAATTTTTCTATTGCTTCTTTTCTGCTTCCACTTGTTATTGTTAAGACTTCCTGCCTGTCTTCAAGATATTCTCTTAATTTTGCTTCCCAGCTACTCAAGACAAAATTAGGACAAACTATTATAGGATTAATTTTTTCTCCGTCTAAGACTAATTGCTCTAACGCGAGTTTTGCTTTTATTACTGGTGCTGTTTTTCCTGCGCCTGCGCCGTCACGTATTAATAAGCGGCCGCGCTCTAACATTTGTGTTGT
>JBBTAH010000032.1:0-1745 GCA_038044285.1 Nanobdellota archaeon
CGTTTTTTAGGTTTAGCGCGTTTGTTATTGCATCGACCTGGAAGAGGAAAGGAAGAAGACCGATGATAAAAAGAGGGATGCAAATTAATCCTGCAATTATCCAGGGCTTTCTTGATGAGTACTGCGGATATAGTGGATTTTTTTCAAGAAGGGAGGTTTCTCCGTAGCCACCGGGACGCTTGAGGAGTATTTCCGAAGTCATGAAATATACGCCTAGTGGGATTATTAGATTGAAAATTATGAAAATGTGATATGCTTTGAAGCCGCCGGCGATGAGAACTGCAGCTAATGGAAGAAGGGCTAATGCTAGAGTTGGAAGGATTATGCCGAGCATGTAGACGTTTGTTAATGGGCTTCTGATTTCTCGTGAATATGAGAGCATTTTGTCGTAAATGCCGTCGAGAATTACTTGGAGTGCTTTTTCAAGAGTCCGGACTCTTTGTGCGTCCGACGGTTCGAACAAACTTGATTCTATTAAATGGAATGATTCAATAAATTCCGGAGAGTAGTCGCGCCAGGTTTCAAGATAGTTGTCTAGAGATTGCTTTATGGTTTGGTATTTGCCTATTTCAACATCATAAATTATTTTTTTGAAATCAAGGGCTAATGGAATTTCCAAGTGGTCTGCTGTGAATTGGACTGCTCTTTCTAAATTTGAAGTGTGTTTCATGTAAATCACGACGTAGAGAACTGCTGGGACCATTTGAGAGGATGTTTTCAGGCGCCAGATGTTTGCTAGTCTGCGTGGCATTGTGTAAATGTAAAAGTAAACGAATCCGCTTAATACGAATCCAAGAAGAGTGAATAAAATTGGGAATGTGTCGCCGAGGAAAACGAACGCGAGAACTCCGAGAAGAACGAGGAAAATTGTGCCGAGCATTGCCATCAGTGCAAGCGAAGCTGCTTGCGACGCTTCAACGTCCAAGTGCGCGATGTTCAGGTTTCTTTGAATTTTTACACGCTCCTTTTCTGAGAGGCGAATTTTTATTATTGAGCCTAAAGAATCTGTCCAGCGCTTGTATTTTGAAATTTGCGGAAGCATTTCTTGCTTGAATTCAAGATATTCCTTTGAGTATTCTACTGTATCCGGAGCTTGATTAATTTGAGATTCTATTTTTTGAGAATACTTGCGGATAATTTCGTCGGTTGTTGTCATGCGCCTCTTGGTTTAGCGAAGTTTTAGATGTTATTAAATTATATGCTTCGATGCTGTTAAATCAAGATATTATTTTTGTTGGACAAATATATTAATTAATAATTTATATTTGCATAGTTAGGTAATATAATTTCTGGTTTGGATTGAGATTATTAATAATTTATATTTAGGAGATTTGTTAATCGGAGTTTAAGATGGAGATGGGATTAATAATTTACGTTTTTGGGTTGGTGATCAGTGTATTTGGGATTTGGTTAAGAGGCATGTTAAGCGATTGAGAGTTAGATTTATATTGTTCTTTGTTTGTTTATGCTTATGAAAAAGCGAGGGGACTTAGAGTTTGACACGTTGATTCCATGGATAGTTGCTATTTTGGTTTTGATACTTATTTTTGTTTTGTACGGAATTTTCAGCAAGAAAGGAACAGGAGCTATTGAATTTTTTAAACAGTTGTGGAGATTTGGGAGATGAAAAAAATTGGAGAACTACGTACCAAGACCATTGTTGCTTTTGCTGCTTTTTTGATTTTGGCGTTTATTGTTTTTGGGGTTTCAAAAAGATTTGAATTTTTTATTTTTGTTGCTAATCT
>JBBTAH010000033.1:0-5205 GCA_038044285.1 Nanobdellota archaeon
TTTGACTATTCTTAACAATAACCAACACCCTTATTGTTGCCTCGAATAATGGTTGCTTTACCTTAGAGTTTATTGATTCAATAAGTTCATTCTCAAATGGTGTTTTGATTCGATCGAATTTAGTTTTACTTCCTAGGAGGTGTGGAATTGGTGTCATTTCATTTGTTGCTATTGCAGATATCATCCAGAACGGGAGCATAACAACGGTAAATATTGCAGATAAAACCAGTTTTAGCATTAAGATAGGAATTTTAAGAAAACCGGAAATATTTTTAGAATTCAAATGTTCAAGAATATCGCCATTATAAAAAATAATATTTGAAATCTTTTTAGTTTCTGGCGGTCTTGATGTTGCCAGTAAAAGCTGGAGCGATATTAATTCGGTAGGTTCCAGTTTTGTCATCATCCCGGTTATATAGGCAATCGGGTCATGCTTAGCCAAATCAGTCTGTCTACTTAAAGGAAAAGCAAAGTGATGCGAAAGTTTAAACTCAACTATTTCATATCGACGATTATTTAGCTTTTCAACTTTTTCTGGAAGATAATCTTGGATAGTCTTCATTGAGAGTTGTGGCAGGTAAGATAAAAGACTTCGGCGCAAGGTATTCACCTGTTTTTGCGAAGTGCGCAAAAGATATCGGATGCCTTCGTTTTGAGTTGAAACAATTTCCAAAGAAATCCTTGTTTTATCACCTAGTAAACGGTCTATGACCGTTCTTTTGTTCGTGAGCGCATGAATCAATGAGAACAACTTTTCAGTTGTGTATGAATCCTGTTCTGTTCTTGCAGGTGGTGTGAGTTCTAATAGCACTGGTTCTTCACTCAACTGCTTTTTAAGGAGCAATAGCGCCCTTACAAGGGCTAAAGGAATCACTGTTCCAATCGCAAAGAATACAGAACGTAAAGTTAAAGGTAATAAATGCTGAATTACTGGTAGAAATTGCGCAGATTTGGAGGAATTACCTACGACTTTATTGAAAATAGTACTTATTTCTAGTTCTTGAATTGTGAACATAACCCCAGGCAGGTTATGGCAGAATTGCGCCCAGTATAGCACAAGATGCAAGCTTGACAACTATCCTTATTTGGATATATACTATCCATATATGGATAAAGATTAGGTAAGAGTTAAAGACTGGTTATGTTAGATCTTGAAAAACAATTAATCTCTACAGAAGCTTCTCTAAATAAGCTATTTCCGGAACAAAAAAGAGAAGACAAGCAAATCAATCGCGCCAAAGCACTATTGGGAGAACTAGCAAATGAATTTACGAAGGAAGACATCAAAGATGTAATCGTCCAGATTCAATATTTAGCTGAAAGCTGGCTAGATGACTTTGAACGCACGATATTTGAAGGCAAAACTCTTAGCGAGTTGTTACACGAAAAAGGACCATCTTAAAACTTATGATTTATGCTGACGGAAAAAGAGCTGTTGTTTATTTAAGGGTTGCAACTGAAGAGCAAGTTGATAACTTTTCTTTGGATACCCAAGAAGAGATTTGTAGAAAAGAAGCAGAAAAAAGGGGTTGCGAAATAATAGAGGTTTTTAAGGAGGAGGGTCGCTCAGCTAAGAACATAATTGGGCGACCAGTATTAATTAGCTTGCTTGAATATTGCCGGAAAAATAAGAACAAGATTCATGCTGTTTTCGTATATAGGCTGGACAGGATATCTAGAATAACAGCAGACTATTTAGCCATTCGCAAAAAGCTTACAGAAAACGGTACTACTATTATCTCGGCCACAGAACCAACAGGAGATAGTCCAACTGAAAAACTTGTTGAGACTATTCTGGCCGGATTTGCTCAGCTAGACAATGATATTCGTAGTGAGAGGTCTAGAAATGGTTTACGTGCCAGATTTTTATCTGGGTTAATCGTTACTGGTCAAGTTCCTTTAGGATATGCAGTCGAAAGTGGTTACGCAGTTAAAGACCCAAAAAGTTGGGACAATATGAAAAAGGCTTGGGACTTAATGGCGACTGGAACAAAAACTTTGAGAGAGATAGCGGCCATCATGAACACCTGGGGTCTCAAAGAGATGCATGCTAAAAAAGAGTACCCATTGCGTGCTCAAAGAGCAAATCAACTTTTTAGGCATAAATTTTATACAGGTTTACTTTCCTCAAAAACTTATAAAGAGGAAGTAAGGGGTCAACATATCCCAATGATCACAGAAGAGCAGTTTTATAAAGTGCAGGCAGTTTTAGATGGTAGAAGTACAAACAAAATAGCACTTGCAAAAAGAAATCACGTAAATCCAGATTTCCCCCTAAGAAGAATCATAAAGTGCTTGAGATGTGGAATAGGGTTAACTGGTGCTTGGAGTCAAGGAAGACACACTAAATATGCTTATTATCGGTGCGGAGGTAAATGTAATTACATCTCAATTAAAGTGAATGACCTAGAGGACACTTTAACTAATCTTTTGGAAACAATTACCCCAAAGAGTGAGTGTCTTGATATGTTTATTGCTTACTTATATGACAATTATCATCAAAGGTTTGCAAGGTTACAAAAGATCAAGAATGAGGCAGATGACGAGGTTGATAGGCTTAAATCGCTAAGAAAAGTTCTGGTTGAAAAAAATATAGATGGTATTTACTCTGATCAAGTTTTTAAAGAACAAAATTCAATTATTGAAGAAAAAATGCTGAGAGCTCAAATCGTTAAGGATGACGCGACGATTGATAAATACAACATAGACGCTGTAACCACATTTATTAAAACACTGCTCGCTGACTTAAAAGAAGCATATAAAAGGTCAAGTCTTGCCCAAATAAAAGTGCTACTCGGTTCAATATTCCCCATTGGACTCGCTTGGGACTACAATGGCAGACTCAATCACCAAATTAGCCCACTGTATCAAGCTATTCGCACATTCGATACAAACGTCATCCTATCTAGTGCCGAGGAGAGGACTCGAACCTCCACGGGTTTCCCCATACGTTCCTAAAACGTACGCGTATACCATTTCGCCACCTCGGCTCAACATGAATTTTAGCAAAATATCAAGTGAATTAGCGAATTATTGAGATAGCCGAGTTGTGGGCTTGCCATTCGATGGAGTCGTCGAGAGGTTTCAGCTTTATTTTTCCGTAATTTTTCTCCAGGGCTTTTGATATTAATAAATCTGCAAAGTGAGGGTTTTTGGGTAAGAGTGAGCCGTGAAGGTAGCAACCAAAAGCGTTTTTGTAAACGGCGCCTTCTGTCTTATCTTGCCCGTTATTACCGGAACCTTTTAAAACTTTACCCATTGGCATTGTGCCTTCTTCCAAATATGTTTTACCCGAATGGTTTTCGAAGCCGATAAGATGGTTCATGGTTCGTGGTTCATGGTTCATGGTTGATTGATAAGTTTTTTGGATATTTGATAAAAGTTTTGGGTTGATTTCGATAAGTAAGTTGTTCATCATGCGTGTTTCTGACGCTTCCGTGAAGGCATTAAATAAGCCAATGCCTGGGATTTCTTTGCCTTCTGTTGTTACAAAGTATTTTTGTAGGAGCTGATAACCTCCACATATGGAAAGAAGCACGGCTCCCCTGTCGACTGCCTGTCTTAGAGCGGCAGACTTTTTAGCCAGGTCGTGCTCGACTATACATTGCGCCTGATCCTGGCCGCCGCCGAAGAAATACAGATCATAATTAGCTAATAGTTTATCGTTAATAGTTAATGGAGAATAAATAACCTTAATACCTCTTTGTTTGCAGCGGTATTGGATAGTGAGGATATTGCCGCGGTCGCCGTATGTGTCCATCAGATCCGGATATAAGTGACAGATATTTAGGGTCATTGGCTTTGCCATGATATTATTCCTTTGTTTTTAAGATAGGCTTGAAGACCGATTAAGGCTGTGTAGGTTGGTAATATATATAAGGTATCATCCTTTGCTAGTTTACCGATGGCTTGGATAATGGCTGTGTTGAGATCTTTGTGAACATTTTTTTGCACTATTTTTATATTTGCGTATTTTAGCCTTAGAGCCATATCCCAGGCCCTGGTGCCGGCAATGTCAATGTTTGATGTCTTGCCTGCCAATGCCTCCCAATTGGTGTCCCAAATCCAGGACACATCACGACCGTCTGCGGTGTTGTCGTTTAGAATAAGAAGCAAATTTATTTTTTCTTTTGCGGCAATTGTACGGATAACCTCGTTAGCACCTGCGGGATTTTTTATTAAAAATAGCAATAAGTTTTTGCCGTCTAACATAATGTTTTGATATCTGCCGAAGACGGGCGTGAATTTACATATATCCTTTGCAGCAGATTTAACGTTTATGCCTAGTGCAATTGTCGAGGCGAGAGCAGCCATCACATTGTAGGCATTGAAAAGACCGGGTAGTTGATAGTTAACCGATAGTGATTCTTTGTTGATGCTGATCTTGATGTTAGTTGAGTAGTTTTTATTAAAAGTGATTGAAGTAATTGAAACTTGTGGATTTTCTCTCTTGAAAGAGCATCTGGAACATTTGTAGGTACCAAGATGGGCTGAATACAAATCTTCGTATTTAAGTTTAGCTTGACAATTTGGGCAAAATTTTACGTCTGCAACATTTTCTACTTTGGGCAAATCTATCTTTGTAGTTTCTAGGCCAAAAAAAATCTTTTTGGATTTTGTGAATTTAGAAAGGTAGTTAACGGAGGGATCGTCGGTATTTAGAATAAGAGAGGCATCCGATTTTAGGTTTTTTACGACCTCCTGCCACTTTTTTCTGGTTGTGTCTATTTCACCGTATCTGTCCAATTGATCACGGAAAAGGTTTAGAAGAACAAGAGTGTTTATTTGAAGCTGTTTGGAAATTGGCAGGAGTGCTGCTTCGTCGGCTTCCCAGAGGGCTAAGCGGCAACAAAGAGCGCCAGATAATGATGAATTTGTTATCAGGGTTGAGGCAACCCCGCGAAGAAGGTTCGAACCGGCCCTATTATGGATAATTTTATATTTAGTGCCAAGTATATCGGACACGAGTCTTGCGGTTGTTGTTTTGCCGTTCGTGCCGGAAATTACTATAGAATTTAAACCATTTTTTTTTGCCAATTTTTTTACAAGATTTGGATCTATGTAGAGCGCGTATAGGCCGGGCGCTGCTGTTGCTCCCCCGCCTTTGAGTTTGATAAGAAATGATGTTAGTTTCCCAACGAGGATAGCCAGAAATAGTTTAAAATCCACTAACTGATTTTACTATTATCCGCGATTACATAACAG
>JBBTAH010000034.1:0-7546 GCA_038044285.1 Nanobdellota archaeon
ACTGCTCTATTGTGAGATTAACTGGGGCTATTGCTTCTATTGTATCCGCTGTTCCTGATGCAGAAGTAATCGCTCTAGAGGATGTTTTTGGAATTAATAACCCTGCTGCAGCGCATATTGAAACTATTATCGGTGTTGTCCTGTTGCCCGGAATTCCGCCGATGCTATGTTTGTCAACTATTATTCGCTCAGACCATTTTAATTTTTTTCCTGTTTTTACAATTGCTTTTGTCAGATTTAGAGTTTCTTTAAGAGACATGCCGCAATGATTAACGCCAGAAATAAAATAAGCTATTTCTGCTTCACTTAGATTATTATTTACAATGTCCTGCATTATTTTTTCTAAATCCTTTAATTTGTATTCTGAGCATTCAATTTTGTCGTGGAGAATTCTTGAGCCTTCAGGAGTTTCAGCTGGATTGACTTCTATTATGCCTCTTGCATTTGTTCCGAGAATCATTGCTAATTCTTCTGATATTGCTACTTCGCTTTTACTGATAAAACCGAACGCGATATCCACGATTGCTGTTGTTTTGTGGTGGTTTTTTGACAGCTTTACCCGGTCCGACACTTGAACATCTATTTTTTTTGCAGTTGCCTTGTGAATAAACACGACTGGCTTTCCTGCCGAGATTTTTAAAATCCTAACATGAAGTTTCATGAATAAAAATAGAATTGTTTGTTTAAAACTATTCCGTTGGCGAGAACATGTCTGAAAGAGTCCCGTCTTTATATGCTTTTAAGAAAAGAATTAGATATGATAATATCAACGGTCCGAGAATTAAACCAAGCATATTAAAAACAAATAATCCGCCAATCATCCCGATTAATATTATTACCGATGATGTGCCGGTTTTGCGTGCTACGATGTATGGGCGGAGAATGTTATCAATTGTTGAAACGATAAATGTACAGTAAACTATGAACCAAATGGCTGTAGTCGTGCTTCCGCTGACAAGTAAAAAGGCAGCTATTGGTATCCATACGAGCCACGGACCTATCATAGGAAGCATTGATGCGAACATACCTAATATTGTGAGTGTGATTGCTTGCGGTATTCCAAATATCCATAAACCAATTCCCAACACGATTCCTTGGATTACGCCGACGATTATGTACCCAAATATGATTGAAGAAGTTATATCTTTGAAACGCTTTACAAGCACGGACTCCTTGTCTTTTCTAAACGGAGAAATCCCTGAAACAAATTCGCGTAAAGCATCTTGGTCGCGTAGGGTAAAAAAGAAAACAAAAAATATTACTGCGAGGTTTAATAAAACTTCTGGGATATTTTGGATAAAACTAATTAGGTAATTGATTATTCCAGAGGTTATGTTCCCTACAAACCGGATTATAACTGTGGTGATCTGTTCCTGAAATGCTGGCTGTGATGATGGAAATATTGTTTTTACTACTTTAGAAAAATCTATATTTTGAGTGAAGCTGAACAAATCAAATACTTGCTCTACAATAATTGGGATGAATATCCATAGAGGAATTACAATTATGAGAATTACAATAATACACATAAGAAAAGCAGATGTGTTGCGCTCGCGGATAATTTTGTAAGTTCTACGATAAATTGGTGTAAAAATATATGCCAAAATCAGTCCGCCAATTATTGAAAGCACAATTGGTCTGACAATTAAAAATGCTGCAATTACCAACACTAAAAGCATGAATGAAACAAATATCCTGCGAATATCTTTGTTGGTGAGGGTCATGTTCCGCCGATGTCTTGCGGATATATAAAGTTTCTTAATGGTTCAAGCGCACTTGGACATATTTTTGAAAGGTTTATAAATTAGTTCTACTGTTTTTGCTGATGCACTTTTTTATTCACAAGATCGCTGTTGGAAAGCCGGATGGGCTGGCGCACCTGCAGTTTGAGAAATTTAGCAAAGGTGTTTTCAAGGAAAGGGCGATGGTTAAATGCAAGGTCTCTTCTAAGAGATATTCCATCTCAACAACTCACGAGTACGCAAATGAGTTAGTCCGTTATTTTGCCGGAAAACTTGGAGATAAAGAAACGAAAATTAGTGGAGTTATTGTTTCAACTAAAGGATTGCCTCCGTCTATAAAATATAAAGATGTGAGCCAATTTATGGGTGTTAAGAAATATTTAATTGAAGGAGAAATGAGTGGGAAACAGGTATCTGAAATATGCGACGCAACGCCGCGTGCTTTTTTAGGATTATCCTTTGCATTTGATGGAAACGAGATTAAAATAAAGCCGAAGGCGCCGAAATCGGCTAAACCTTCCTCTAGTTCAGATAAAAAAGAACCTAAAATTGATTTTTGCAAAATTAAAACTAATGATTATGAGATAGTCAAAGATTTGTTTTTTGATGCTGGAAGTTTCAAACAGGCTGAAGCAAAGCATACTTTTTTAATTGAAGACATAGAAGTTCCTTCTGGCGAGAACGATCCGATCAAAATGCGCGAGCGCGCAATACGCAAGGGAAGGCTTGTGCGCGAGCTTGTTGTTGATGGAGTAAGCAAGAAAAATGAATATGTTTTTTCTGTTTGAATAATAATTCTATTAAATAGTAAATTGAAATAAAGCTTAAATACCTGCTATCAATTTGTTTGGCAAGGAGGTTTTATGCACAAATACGCTGGAATTGTGAATCGCATCCTGCTTGGATTGCTGATACTTGTTAATGGGTTGCTGAAGCTGTTTGTTATCAAAGCGGAAAATGTGGCTGGCATGCTTTCAGGAATTGGATTTCCCGTAGCTAGTTTCTTTGCTTGGGTTTTAATTCTTTCAGAAATAGTGTTTGGTATAGCGATTCTTGCCAAGTGGAAGCTTGAATACACTGTTTGGCCGCCGATTGTGATACTGCTTGTCGCAGCATTCACAGTTTACACAACTGGAGAAAATGGACCGCAATGGGGCCAGATTTTGATACATCTTGTTCTGGCTTCGAATTACTGGCTTATTGGGGCTCGTAGCAAGAGCAAGTAAAGTTTTTATTTTTGTTTTTTGTTTTTTGAAAGTTTGAGATATATGGATACATCAAGAATTATATGGCTAAATGATTACTAATTTTAATAAAATGAATTAACTTCACAACGAGAAGCATAAGGTTTATAAAGTAAATTTTTGAGTGATGGGTGTAGAATGATATCGATGTGATTGCTACACAAGATATCTTAAATTGGAAGAGTTGCGCCTAAAACAAATGGAATATGCCAAAACTATCAAGACCGAGATATGGAAGTTTGCAATTTTGGCCGCGCAAGCGAGCCAGTAGGTTTTTGCCTAGTGTGAACTGGAGCGTTGTTCCGGGGAACAATCTTTTGGGATTTATTGCTTATAAGGCCGGGATGGCTACTGCAATTATTAAGGATAATACGCCGAAGTCAATGACTCTTGGAAAAAAGCTTGCCGTTCCGGTTACTATTCTGGAAGTGCCGCCAATGAAGATTTATTCTGTCAGGTTTTACAAGCAGGGAAATGTTTTCAAAGAAATTGTTTTCTCAAATGACAGAGAATTAAAGAGAATTGTGAAAACTGCGAAGAATATTGGAAATGCTGCTGCGCTGGATGAAGTAAAAGATTTTGATGATATTAGAGTTGTGTTGTATTCTATTGTGAAAGAGAGCGGTTTGAAAAAGACGCCGGACATTATTGAAGTTGGTATCGGCGGCAAGGAAAATTTGGCAGCTGTGAAAAACCTTATCGGGAAAGAAATAAAGCTAGGTGATTTTTTTAAAGTAGACTTGGTAGATGTGCGGGGATTAACTAAAGGAAAGGGGCTTTCGGGGCCCGTTGATCGATTTGGAATTGGACTAAAGCAGCACAAATCTGAAAAGGGTGTTCGCAAACCGGGAAGCTTGGGGCCTTGGCATCCAGCAAGAGTTACTTTTAGAGTGCCTCTTTCTGGACAACTCGGTATGTTTACACGACTACAATATAATTTGAAAGTTTTGGGACATGGTGATGTGAAGAACAATAAAATTCTTGAAGGAAAGCAATTAAAAAATTATGGCTCGCTAAAAACTAATTACATAATTCTGCATGGAAGCGTGCAAGGCCCGGCAAAGAGACAACTGATTGTGACTAATGCTATGAGACCTACGAAAAAACAAATTGCTGAGAAATATGAATTGCTTGAGGTGAGCAAATGAAATCACAAGTTCTTGATTTGAGCGGGAATAAACTTAAGACAATAGACTTGCCTGAAGTTTTTAGTGCGCGAATTCGAGAAGACCTTGCGCAAAAATATTATGAGACTTCAAAGAAATTTGCGCCGCACAGCCCATCACCAACGGCTGGAAGGCGTAGCTCTGCTTCTGGAACTATCAGCCACAGACGACACGAATGGAAAGGACATTATGGAAAAGGTGTTTCGCGAGTTCCAAGAAAGGCGATATGGCGAAGAGGAGAGCAATTTTATTGGATTGGCGCTGAAGTGAATATGGCGCGCGGCGGAAGAGCCGTGCATGCTCCTTTGCTAATTAGAAGATCCTTTAAAATAAATGAAAAAGAGAAATTGGCTGCGATACATTCTGCGCTTGCAGCGACGACACAAATTAATTATGTTAAAATGAGATATGAGGGTTTGCGTGATGCCGACGTTGATTTACCTTTAGTGATTGCGTCGCCTTTGAATGAAATAAAGAGCAGGCAAGTTATAGAATTTCTACGAAAGGTTTTGGGAAACAAATTTGAGATTGCACTCAAGCAGAAAAAAGTCAGAGCTGGGAAAGGCAAACTTAGAGGAAGAAAATTCAAGAGCAATGCTGGACTGCTTTTAATAAAGGCAAGTAATGAAAAAGCCAAGATGAGCGGGATTGAAATAAAATCCGCGAGAGATGTTGAGATTGGTGATTTGTATCCTCTTGGAAGATTAACGTTATATACTGAGCACTCGCTCAAGGAGCTTGAATGATTCTCAAGCCAGTGACGTCGGAAAAGGCAGTGAAAATGATTGATGTAGAGAATGTACTGCTTTTTGAAACTGAAAGAAGGCGGAACAAAGAAGAGATTGCAAAAGAAATTGAAAAATTATTTGGCGTGAAGGTTGTTGCAGTTAGAACTCTGATTCGCCAGAACAAAAAATATGCTTATGTCAAACTTGCAAAGGAGAACCCAGCTATTGACGTCGCAACCAAGCTGGGAATGATATAATGGGAAAAAGAATTATTTCACAGGCGCGCGGAAAAGGAAGCTTGTCGTATCAAGCGAGAAAGCAGGCATTTATTTACAAAGTTGGATACCCGCTGCAATCGGGGGCGGCGCAAATCCTGAAGATTTTACATTCGGCAGGACATTCTGCGCCACTTATCAAAGCGCGAATCGGAGAAATTATTTTTTACAATGTTGCTTTTGCAGGAGCTATGCGCGACAATGTATTCAAAATTGGAGGAGACATCGTTTCTGATGGGAATGTAATTGCTTTAAAAAATATTCCTGTTGCTACTAAAATTTTCAATATTGAGAACAATCCTGGCGACGGGGGGAAAATGATAAGAACTTCCGGCAGCAAAGCAATTGTCCACAAAAAATATGAAGATGGAAAAATTGGAATTATAATGCCTAACAGAAACGAAGTAAAACTCGATGGAGAATGCAGGGCGACTATAGGAATTGTATCTGGCGAAGGTAGAAAACTTAAGCCTTTTATGAAGGCTGGTGCGATGCATTATCGGGCGAAAGCACGCAATAAGTTATGGCCGAGAATCTCTGCAGTAAGCACTAATGCTGTTGATCATCCGTTTGGTTCTGGAAGAGGCAAGAGAATCAAATCAAAAACTGCCAAAAGAAACGCACCTCCTGGAAGAAGAGTCGGTCATTTGAGGCCGAGAAGAACGGGCAGGAGAAAGAGATAATGAAAACCATTAGATTTTCAAATGTCTGCCTCCAAAAGCTCGCCTGTGCTCGCATCAAGTGTAGGAGTCAGACATAAAATGGTGAAAGAAGTAATAATAAAATCAAAGGAAAAGAAATACTGCGGGTTTGGTCTTGATGAACTGAAGACGATGCCACTCGCTACGTTTGCTAAATATATCCCCTCCAGAAGCAGAAGGTCTGTGTTAAGACATCCTGAAGTTATTGATAAGTTTGTTAAATCATGCGAGGATGAAATTACGCGCAAAAAAAAGATCAGGACTCACTTCAGAGATTTAGTAATTGTTCCAAAAATGGTTGGGATGATTATTGGAATTTACAACGGAAAAAGTTTTGAGGATGTCCTGATTAATTTTGAAATGCTCGGGCACAGGCTCGGAGAATTTACGATGACTCGGCAGAGAGTCACGCACTCTGAGGCGGGAATTGGAGCTACAAGGGGGTCAAGAGCTGCTAAGAAATAAACATGGATGAAACAAAGAAAACCGGCGATAAAACCGAAATGAAACATGAATCTCATGAGCATAAGCATGAACATGCTAGTGAACACAAACATGATGAAAAGAAAGAAACTGTGGTTCAAAAGCCGAAAGTTAAAAAGGAAAATGCGGTTGCCAGAGGAAACAGCCTGCACATTTCAAAGAGGCACGGAATGTATCTATGCAGTTTCATAAAAGGAAAAAGCATCGATTCGGCTATTGACGATATGGAAAAAGTAATTTTGTTAAAGAAAGCAATACCTTTCAAAGGAGAAATCCCCCACAGAAAAGGAAAGGGAATGATGTCAGGAAGATATCCGACAAATGCTGCCAAAATATTTATACCAATATTAAAATCGTTGAGAGGTAATGCTACGGTCAATGGAATGGACTTGAGCAAAACAATTATTGCGAGCGCTTCAACTAATTTGGCGCCAAGACCAGCGAGGCGAGGAGGAACGCACGCTAAGAGAGCACATGTCATAATTGAAGCAAAGGAGATAAACAAACTGGAAAAATAAAATGGAAGAAAAAAAATTCGTAAAATTCAAGCAGGATGAACTTGGCATAAAAGAGTATATCAAAAACAGCCTTGGGAAAGGAAGAATCAGCGACGTGACTATTGAGTATACGCCTGTCGGGGAAAAAATTATCGTTGCAACTAACAGGCCTGGTTTGGTGATTGGCCACCGAGGAGAGAAAATAGAAGAGCTCACTGAAGTTTTGAAGAAAAGATTCAAATTGGACAACCCCCACATCGACATTAAGGAAATAACAAATGACAGCCTTGACGCGCAACTTGTTGCCGACGCAATTGCGATTCAGCTTGAAAGAAAAGGCTCACTTAAATTTAAGGTTATTGCATATAATACGATTGGAAACATAATGAAAGCTGGCGCGCTTGGCACAGAAATTTCATTGTCCGGAAAACTGCCTAGTGAGCGAGCTAAAACCTGGAGATTTGCACAGGGATATTTGAAGAAGACAGGCAATCCATCTAAAGTCGTATTAAGGGCGATGGCGCAAGCAACAACTCCAATGGGTGTTGTTGGCATCAAAGTCAGCATACTTCCTCCTGAAGCGCCGATTCATGACCAAATAATAATCAACGATGTATTAATTAATAAAATTAAGGAAAATTTATCTAAACATAATGCAAAATCAAACGAAACTGTAAAGAAAAAACTTAGAAATAAAAATAAAACAGAGG
>JBBTAH010000035.1:0-1310 GCA_038044285.1 Nanobdellota archaeon
CTATTTTAGCAGAAAACGAAGCGTAAATCCACTACTGGATTTGCGTTATCAGACTATAAATTGGCGTTATGACTGATAATATCAAGAACGCAACGGAAACACCTAAGACAATTATTAAAATTGGTTCGATTGCAGTTGTTAGCGTCCTGACCTTAATATCAAGATCTCGTTCAAAATATTCGGAAATTTTGAGCAAGGATTCATCAATTTTACCCGTTGATTCACCTACTCGTATCATTTGAACCAACATTGGCGGAAATACTTTTTGGTGCGAAAAAGCATCTGAAAGAGAAACTCCCTTCTCAACCATGGTAGACGCAGAAAGTATGGAACTTTTATACCAATAATTATTTGCAACAAAAGCTGTAATATTAAGACTTTCAATAATTGATACGCCGGAATTTATAAGGAGAGACAATGTTCTAGTAACCTCATCCAGTATTGACAAGGTAACTATGTTGCCAAATATAGGCAGTCTTAATTTGATCTTATCTATAACCTTTATTCCTTGTTCTGTCTTCTTAAATCTTCTATAGAGAAAAAAGGAAGCTACAGCCAAAACTCCCGCTACGGGGTAAAAAGTTGTAAAAATCTTTGAAATCCCAAGAACCAGTCTTGTCGCAAAAGGAAGTTCAATGTCCAAATTCTCATATAGGCTTCCAAGTTGTGGTATAACAAAAATATTCATGACCGCAATGACTACGATTACTCCGGTTACTACTATGGCAGGATAAAATAAAGCGGATCGAACGCGCTTTTTAATGTCCTCTCCCTTTTCCATATTGTCTGCAAGACGGGAAAGTACTTTATCCAATAGTCCGCCTTTTTCTGCCGCTTTTATTAGCGCAATGTATATGTCTGAAAAAGCGTCTTTATGATTTGTGAGAGCACCAGAGAATGAATTGCCTTCTGAAATTTGGGCAATAAGGTCGTTAATGATTTCTTGCATTCGAGGCTTATTTCCTTGCTCCTTTAGAATCTTTAGTGCTTCTATAAGCGTTAGTCCCGTAAGAATCATTGAGGCAAGTTGTCTGGTAAATAAGACTACATCCGAGTTCTTAACGCCTCCTTGCAAAAACGAACCGTGTTTTTCAACTCGTTTTAAAAACAAGGGAGTTATCCCATTTGCGCGCAGAAACTCTACAACTTCTCGTTCGTTGTTTGCCTCAAGCTTCCCCCTTGTTCTTGCTGAATTTTTATCAACTCCCGTGTATGTAAATTCCATAGAAATGCCACAAATACATTTTCTAGAAGTGTGACGTTGGAAGTTTGAAGTTTGACGTCGGGAGTTTGATCTTTGACAAGCACGT
>JBBTAH010000036.1:0-1356 GCA_038044285.1 Nanobdellota archaeon
ACTCGCTTCAACATATCCAATGCACGCCTTCGCAACTGTCTGCAAATCGCTCGGCCCAGAATCAAAAATCCCGAAGAAGAAATCCCATCCCTTCGTAAAACCAATAACCAACATCACGAGCACCGCAAGTCCAAGAACAATTAAAATAACAGTCGTAATCGTCACGTCGCCCTTACGGTTTCTCAAGCTCATCACCATCAATCAATTACAACTTCGGTATTTATAAATCTTGTTCATAAAAGAGATACAAGATTTATATTTGAAATTTATCAGAATTTCTTTATATAAATCTTGTCCGTACAAACCTTCACAAAACTAAGAGCCCCAACCATAATCCAAGCCTGCAAATCTAATCCTTAACTAACCAAAACGCAAACCATTAATTAATCATTTATAGCCTTAATATAGCCCAAATCAACTATTCAGCAGAAACAACTCCGCTCTTATTAAAAACAACCCGCAAATTGAAATTATTAACTGCCTCATTCTTATCAACAGAAACTTTGTAAAACAAATCATTAATCACTAAAACATAATTATCCCCAACAAGCTCCAAAGTATATCTCCCATCAGCAATAGTGGAAAAAACATTCCCAAAAACCTCTTGCCCTCTTTTAGTTTGAGCAAGCTCCTTTAATTTATTCTCAAAAACAGTTTTGAAATCAGTAGCGTCTTTAGAAAAAGTAATTGCGTTATTTACCGCCTCAACAAGAGCGTCCTTAACAATTTTCTCGCCATCAACAGCTTCAAAACCTATCTGCCGCAGCTGCAAACGCCGCACATTTGCATTTTCACTAAACCAATAAAAAGAATAAAGCGCAAATCCAACTAAAAAAAGTGCGCCAAAAACAAGCGCAATCGTGCCAATATGTCCTTGTCGGTTCATGTGCTAATTACCTCTCCCTTTACAGCCAAAATAAAATTATCGCAAAATTTCTTTTGCTTAACTCCTGCAACATCCTCCCTAAAAATATCAAAATATTCAAATCTATTAACTTTGGGTTTGTCTTCAGAATATCTGTCAGTATATGCCCCATACCACGAATATAAATAATAACCATATCCTCCAGGCCCACCGTTAAATCTCACAACAAAAGAGTAAGCATAATTATCTGAGAATAGCTCACGAAAATGCTCTCTCAATGTAATTCCCAAAGTCTTTGAAAGCGCTTTATCTTTGCAAAGCATTCCAAAAGCCTCATTCACAGCAACATACTTTCCTTCAAAATTTACAGAAGTAGAAAGAAATCTATCCATTACACCTTCAGTAGAAGAAATATTCTTGGAAAAAAATCCCGAAAGAACAACAAAAATCAGCATTATCACAAAAACAAAAATCAGCGACGGGAAACTCGT
>JBBTAH010000037.1:0-3690 GCA_038044285.1 Nanobdellota archaeon
GCTTAAAGAAATTTGCCTTCGGTGAAGAAAGATAAAATAAAGTCCATTTCCAGATAGTGTATATCCACTAGGCAAAGTATACCCATTAAGAAAACCACCGCACCAAAGCATTTTCAAATCAATTCCCACGCACAGCGGCAAATCCCTATCAGCAACGTTGCGCACACTGCGCAAGTAAACACTCAAAAAAATACCAGCAGCAATCACAATAAACATAATAATCAAAATATTTCCAACAACACTGCTTAAAGCTTTTCTTTCCATCATGTTCCCCCCACGGGCGGGCCAGTATAAGAAGGACATTGAGCACCATAAACCCCAGAATTAGAAGTCCAATAATTTTGAAGATTAATATTCCAAAGAGGATTAGAAGGATCATTAAAGTAAGAAGGAAGCGGATCATTAATTAAGCCGCCAGGCGTCTGGGAACAACACACTGAAGAATATCCTGGTGGAACTCCCTGAGGATATGGAGCATATTGTATAGGCGGGCCAGGATCAGTGATATTATGAACAAGGCCATTAATAATAGGATAATTTAAAGTGTCATTCCCCGGATAGCACGCACTATAATTCAAATACGGCGCACACTTACAGCAGTAATCTACAATATTGTTAGCTCCAGGAACAGCTCCAAGCGATGGCGTGGGTTGTTGAATACTGCAAAAAACAGGTTGCGATGGTATAGGACAAACATCTCTATTAGCCCCAACCAGAGCGACAGCTCTTACAAGATGCGGCTCGCTTGAAACAACAGGAATCCTTGCTGGGACAGGATCAGTAAACTGGACGCTCTGTAACTCTTCAAGTTGAACAGTAGTCAAATCAAAGTCATAAACTCCCTTTTTTCCGACAGTATCCTCAAAAGAAAATCTTAGACCAGTCAAATCAGCTCTTCCAATCCCGCGCTTAATAAGAATATCTGCTCCATAACCGCTGCCACCACTATAATAACTGCATGAGCCATATGCTTTACAGCTTTCAAGTTCCAAATCAATAGTAAAACAATCTGGGTCAATTATATCTTCGCCGCGATCAATTGACTTCTGCGCGAAAATCCATAAAAGCACAACACCAATCATCACTCCTAAAATCACAAGAGCCATTGTAAGTACTGGTCCAAGCCCGCGCCGCCCAATTAAAACCACCACCATACCATATCAAGAATTCTGTAACTTATAAACATTAACGGCGCTAAATTTCAGCCACAATAAATCTTATATATATTTTATGGCCATTCAAAATAACAACTATGAGACTATTTCAATATGGTTTGCTTGGCGGATTATTGATTGCTTTATTTATAATAGTCTCATTTGATATAAAAATTTCATCAGCAAATGACGAGGAATACAAAAAAATATTTGATCAAAATAAAAAAATTGACGATACTGAAATCACAATAATTTCATAAAAAATAGCTATATCAATTCAACCACTATCAAATTACAATACTCCGAATAGATGTTTATTCTAAACTAAATATCAAACTATTAACAAAACCCACAACCGCATTATTAATTCAAATAATTAACTATTATTAAATCCCTAATTATAAAAATCAAAATGCTAAAAATAAAACAAAAAATAAAATTAAATTTAAGCGCAATTAGCAGCCTGCGTAGTTATCTGGCATAACTGCCCATTTGTTCTCAAGACTATATTTGCGTTTGCAGGAACAAATGCAGGATCAAGTGCGCTCGTAGTTATAGTTTCAAGCTCTTCAAACGGATTCGTACCTGTGCTTGTGATGCCTGAAGCTATACGCTCTATTGTTCCAGTAGCGCTCTCAAAAACAACTTCAATATTCTCAAAATTGCCAGCTCCCGGATTTCTCTTTATATTGACAGTAGCAGTAGCTCCCAGAACAGCAACAGGCACAGTCTCCGTCCATGTACATTCTGAAGGACAGGCACTTTGAGCAACAGATCCAGTTGGTGCTGTTGTACATAAATTCGTATTAACACAATTTCCTAAAGCCGTCGCAGCAGCAGAAAGCACGCAGCTCTGCGGCTCTACCTGAACAGTAAAGCAATCACTCTGAACAGTATCAGCGGTTCTTTCAATCGTCGGCTTGACCACGGACCAAATCACCGCAATCCCAACAATGACGAGGAGAACTATGAGGACGTTAGCAACAACTTCGCTCACTCCCTTTCGGTTAAACATTCTCATAAACCTCCTTTATATTCTATAAAAAACTACGGAGTTTATAAATCATTCGCTTTATCAAGGATGTGCAAACCAGAAAACCGGCACTTTCCCGTGTGTGCCGTCATAGCGCACAAAACCAAACCTTTCAAATTGCACGACGGCCCCTCTTTTCAATTTCAATGCAGCAGACTCAACAAGCCCAGAGGCAAAAGTCCCGTCAATTAAAAGCACGCGCGCCTTAATCCCATTAGAAACCCAGTTTATTTTAGAAATCTTTTTGTTGTCAACAGAAGTAATATCTGATTTCTCGCCGACTTTGACATTAAATAAATGCAGCAATCGAACCTCTTTCCCAGAAAAGGCGTCAAAATCTTTTCGCGAAATAAAAATATCTTTTAAAATTTTAACAACTCTCTGCTCTTTTTTGTCTGGATGTACAGGCACAGAAATCTCTGCAAGCTCAGACATGTTTGAAATATTCAGTGCAACAGCGTCCTGCACAAAAGAATATCTCAAAGCATCTGCATCAAGAATCTGTCTGTTAATAGCATAAAGCGCTTCAATCGGCACAATAATATCTTGCCTATTCAGTCCGATACGCTTGATAAACTCGCGTATCGCTTCTTTTGTAATTCCTCGTCGTATTAGGCTCTGCACGCTCCAAGTTCGCGGATCATCCCATCCAGAAAACTGCCCGGACAAAACTTCCTTCTGCGCCTTAGACTTTGACAATTTGGCGCCGACTCCTTCAATATTAATTAGTCCAGTATGAATCAAAACAGGATGCTTCCATCTAAAAATATCCCAAATATATTTTTCCATGTCGCTTTCAATCACTAAGTCATTTCCCCGGATAACATGCGTAATTCCAAGAAGATGATCATCAACTGCCCACGTCATCTCCAGCGTCGGCCAAACTCTGTATTTTGTTCCAACGCGAGGATGCGGCCTGTCCGCAATTCTGAAAAGCACCCTGTCTCTGAAAGCAGGGTTCGGGTGTTCCATATCTGTTTTAATTCTCAAAACAGCTTCACCTTCATGAACTTCTGGCTTGAACAATTCCTTCCATCGCGCTTTCTGAATCCCAATCGGAAACTGCCTGCACGAGCACTCTTTTCCGTCGGCGCGGTTCTGCCGCAATTCCTCTGCCTTGCAGTAGCACACATAGGCTTTATTCATGTCAATAAGTTTCTTAGCATAGTCGTAATAAATATCCAGCCTATCAGATTTGTAATAAATTTTTTTGTATTTTACATCAAGCAATTTCCACGCATCAATAATCAACTTATAGCTTTCTTTCATCGCAGGTTTTTCAGCGCTGCCAATTGTGTCATCCATCACAAGAAGTAAGTCTCCTTTATATTTTTCAGCATAAAGCGCATTAAGCAAATACGTCTTCGCGTTCCCAATATGCAAGGCTCCCGATGGAAATGGAGCCATTCTCAAAACAACTTTCTTCCCGATTTCGTAAGACGGAAGCTCCGGCAGTTCATGCTCATTCTTACGCTCGTGTTTCTTAACAGCGTCCTCAACTTC
>JBBTAH010000038.1:0-14823 GCA_038044285.1 Nanobdellota archaeon
CTCAAGCCACGCTGCGCTCTCACTCCGCTACGCTCCGTTCGGGTCACTTAACAAGGGTTATGTGCAATTGGGCTACGGGACGCAAAACCGATATTTTAATAAAACCCCTTAAATTTAATTATTATATGGAACATTGTGAACTTTCAAGCCATGAAATGTACAGTAAACTTATTAAGGTTTTTCCAGAACTAGAAGATTGGACTCAAAAAGATATTACCGAAATTAAAAAATTTCTCAAAAAGAATTCTGTTGTTTTGGAAATTGGTTGTAGTTGGGGTAGGGTTATACGAGCTTTAGCGCCTTATTGTAAAAAGTTTGTTGGCATTGATAATAGTTCTATTGAAATTGAAGAAGCAAAATCTTTCCTAAAAGATGTTCCAAATGTAGACCTCTATTTAGAAGATGGTAAAAAAACTCATTTCCAGAATGAATTTTTTGATATCATTATAATTGTTGGAAATACATTCGGAAATTTAGGGGAAAACAAAGAACTTGTTTTACAAGAGATGAAGAGAATCCTAAAAAAAGACGGAAAGATTTTGCTGAGTGTATATTCGCAAGGCGCTAAAGCTAAGAGATTAAAAGCATACAAAGATATCGGAATGAAAATCAAAACAACCAAAAATAAAAAAATAGTTTTTGGGGGTGGATTAATTTCTGAAGAATTTTCAAAAGCAGAATTAAAAAGTATTTTTGAGAAATTTGGCTTGAAAGTTCAATTTATTGATTTATGTAAAATTGCTGTTTTGTGTATTATTTCTAAGTAGCGCCCCTTCGCCTAACATTTCGCTCCGTTCAGTCTCTCAGGTTCTCAAAAGATAACTCGTATACCAGAAGTTATTCTCAATTTTGATTTGCAAATATCATCTCCGAAAGAATTAAAAACTTACTCTATGTAAAATAAATATGGACATGATAAGCATACCAAGAGATGAATACGAGAAGCTGAAAATGCAAGCAAACATAGATTTAGATTTATTGAAACAATTAGTTAGAAGTGTAAAGGACATCAAAGAAGGCAGAGTGATACGAGTAAAGTAATTTCTTAAGATTCTTCATCTTGTAAGTCCTCTTCTCTAATCAATTTTTCTATCTCTCCTCTAAAAAATTCAAGAAAAAGTTTAATTGTGTTGATTGTCTTCTGTTGGTCTTTCTTGCCTCCAATTGCGACAATAAGCACTGCCCGTAATTCATCATAAATTAAAAAATAAACTCTTTAAATTAAAAAATAAACTCTTTTTTCCCTTATTCGTTTTTCTCTTAAATGCCGATATCTTAATTGGTCACTTATATAAGGATTATCTCTAATTTTAAGGAACATTTTTTGAATTATATCTTGATCATCTTTAGATAGCTTCTCAACCTCTTTGTCAAAACTTTCAGTTGTGTAAACTGCGTAGACCATACGAAATAGGTGGAATCCAAGATTAAAAAACCTTTTTTAAACAACTATGGAATAAGCAGCACAAAATATATATTACAACGACATCTTTAAATAATCACAGGCATTCAACACTTTAGAGAAGCGATGGTAAAATCTTTAAAAAAAGAAAGTGGATCATTCAAGAAGAAGATAATGGACGCCCTGGATGAAAAGCCAAAAACTAATAAAGAAATTAAGAAACAAACCGAAGGAAAAAATCGTCCAACAGCCAAACACGATCATAAAACAATAAATCACAAACATCACGAAAATTCCAATTTAATCAACGCAGCGCATAAAACAGTTGAGCATAAGAAGCACGAAGAACAAAAAGCAAAAGAACCAGAGCACCATCAAACCTCGCAGCATCACAAAAAAAATGAAGAACACCATAAAAATAATTCAATAAGCACAATACACCATGACCGCCCAGCACATCAAGCAAAGCACCGCAAAATACACCATATCAAACACCACAAGCATCACACAACTCATCACACAAAAACTCATGTAAGCCATAGCGAAACAACTCACCAATCACCAAAATTAAGCACAACCTTCCGCACAGACAAGGACGTCGCTATGGACTTCGCTACAAAAGTCCACAGATTGTTTGATCACTTGATTAAAGCAACTGTTCTGTTCGGAAGTCAGGCAACAGGCGATCAAAAGCCGGGCTCTGACATTGATATGATTATAATAATTGATGACGCAGCGATAAATTGGGACTTGGAGCTGACAGCTTGGTATCGCGAAGAGCTGGCAAAACTAATTGCATCTCAAAATTATGGAAAAGACTTGCACATAAACACAATTCGCTTGACAACGTGGTGGCGCGACTTGCTTCACGGCGATCCGGTAGTTCTTAATATTATACGCAACGGTCAAGTTTTAATTGACATCGGTGGATTCTTTAATCCAATAAAAGCGCTAATGATCCAAGGTAAAATTCATTCAACTCCAGAAGCAGTTTATGCAGCGTTGCAGCGTTCGCCCCATCATTTAGTGAGAAGCAAGCTCGCGCTCCTTAGTTCAGTTGAAGGTGTCTACTGGTGCATGGTTGAAGCTGCGCAGGCAGCGCTTATAACTCTCGGAAAACTGCCACCGTCGCCAGAACACGTCACAAAAATGCTAAACGAGAGTTTCGTTGAAACAGGAATCATGAAGCAAGACTATGTCAAATGGTATCGCGACATCTACATCCTCCACAAGCAAATCGCCCACGGAGAAATAAAGTCAGTCAAAGCCGCAGAAATTGAGGCGTGGCAAGACAGAGCAGAAGATTTCATGAAAAAAATGGTTGACATAATTGACAAATTGATTGAAGCGCGCAAAAACGCAGTTCAAAAAGAATAATTATCAACTTAATCAATTAGCACAAGATTAATAACTGAATAAATTATTTTGAATGTCTAAGATAAAAGTCCAATAATTTTACTCATAATCTTAGAGAATATTCACAAAGGTATACAACTATATTTATTTAATCTATATCAACAACCTGAGCAATAAAAAACGGGATATATTAAGATTAATATTTCTCATTAATTAATTTAAAATTTTTTAAACAATAAAAATTATTCCTTAGAGTCGGCTAATTCAGTAACTGCTCTTCCAATTGCATAGGCTTCCTGAACTTTATCTTTTTTCTCATCCATTGCACCAATACGTGCAGTCATGTAGTCGCGCCCATTATCAATTTGAACAGCTTTCTCAAATTCGCCAAGATCTTTATGCGCTGGACCAGTAACTTGTGTAAGAGCAATTCCTCTATTCTGTTGGTAAACAAAAACCAAAGCACTGCCCAATCCTTTGCTTATTTTCTTATCCTTAACATCTTCCCCGATTTTGCCAACAGTTTCATCAATATACTCATTAACTCTTTCATTAACTGCTTCTTTATTGCTTAAAAATCGCGCAGCAGCATAAGCTTTCTTATGCCTATCAGCAAGTTCATGTCTAACTTCTGTAGGCTCTCTACCCAATAAATAACTAAAAATATCTCTAGGCTTCTTGAATCCACTCAAAGCAACAGGTAAATCCCCAAGAACAGCCTCTCCCAATTCACCTCGATACTGCGCAACAGTTTCCTCCAAATATTTTCTTTGCCGTGCAGGAGCCATATCTACAAAATGCTCAACAGCAGGGTCATCGCCTCTGCCTTCACGAACAGCAATCTCAGCCATCGCATTAACACCCTGTTCTTTAATGAACTTATCACGAATGCCACGCCCAGCTGCCTCGTTCATTCCAAGCCCAAGTATATCATTTAATGCCATAATAATCAGTAAATATCTCGGTATTTAAACCTTTCGATTTTATGTATACTTTACAGTGGTAACAATTCAACTAGGATTTCACGCGGAACTTGTCGCCTGAAAAGCCTATAGATTCAAAATAAGCAGCCTGTTCGGGCGTAACAACCATTCCATCATAAGAAGCAGGCAACTTCCATAATTTAATTCTATCGACGTTTCTCGCGCGAGTAAAATCAGCGCCATCCCAATTTCCGCCTTCAAAAACAACATCACTTAAATCAGTCCATGGAGAGAACTCTCTTAAATCAGAACCTTTAAAAATAGCTCCATTAAGCGTAGCTCTGTCAAAATCAATCTGTCTAGCATTAGTCCGAACAAACCTTGCGTGTCTCAAATCAGCTCCGCTTAGGTCAGCGCCTTGTAAATCCGCGTAATCAAATATTGTATAAGGCAGCACAATTCCCGGCGCGTAAAACCCTTTAAGTGAAGCTCGGGAAAATTTAATTGGTCGTGACTTTAAATCATTCAAATTTTTCAAAGTATACTTATTAATAACCCCAATAGTCGAGTCAACATAAGAACCGAAAGACTCTGGTGACTTTAATATGATTTTTGTAAAGTCTCTTCTGCCGTCGCTAATAGCGCCTGCCAGCCCGCGGGGATCAATTTCCTTGCGGCCAATTACGTCATCCTCTGTAGTTTTATGTTCATTACTCATAAAACTTCACAAATTTCTGGCTTTTTAAACCTTATGGCTATAATAACTAAAAAGAGGTAACAAACTAAGCTTCATCAACCAATCCACTATCAACGTCATTCTGTTGAGCAGGTCCGCTCTGTGGAGTTTGAGACATATTCTGCTCAACTTCAAAAATAACTATAACATCAAAAATCGCGTCTTGCTGTTTCTCAAAAAGTTCTCCTGTTTCAGGAATATTCCCAGCCAAATCAATTACCTCAATATCAGAAGGCCGCACATGCAAATGCTCAGAAGTCACAGGAATAGCATCATTCAGCAACGGCACATCGCTTTTAATTCCCGCGCTCGGATTATAATCATCTTCCTCTTTTCCCCAATTCTCAATTTGTCTCAGAATAATCTCTTCACTTGACATATGCACAGGTTTGTCAGACATCTGAGCTGTTTGCACCATTAACGGCATCACATTAGCAGGCGAAGCATGGGCAGCATGGCTTTCAGCAGAGTGCGGCTGCACAAAAAATTTCATTCGTGACTGCTCAGGTTGTTCTTTATGTATCTCATGTGCAGGAATTTTCTTTTCATATTCAGCAACAATTACAGACACATTATAAGCAGCATCGGCATTAGCGGAAATGCTGTCAATTCCCTCTTTCAGCAAGAACTCAACCATCTCTGGCTTGCTCCCAGCCTGTCCGCAGATTGAAGTCTCAACTCCGTACTTCTTACACTTTCTTATAACATATGAAATAGAATTCAAAATCGCAGGGTGTATTTCACTATATAAATTCTGAACATTTTCGTTATTGCGGTCAAGCGCGAGCGTGAATTGCGTTAAGTCATTTGTTCCAAAACTGACAAAATCAATCCCCTCCTCGCAAAGCTCATTAATAATCTGGACAGCAGCCGGCGTTTCAACCATTATCCCAATCTTCACATTTTTTGGAAAATGGATTTTATGTGCAATTTTTTTTGCCTCGCGCACTTCATCAACAGAGATAACTTGCGGGAACATCACTCCAAAAATCTTGTGAGAATACTCGTCAGCAAGCTCTTTTATCGCCGTAAACTCTGCTTCAAGCAAGTCTTGATTTTTAAGACTGAATCTGATTCCGTGGTCGCCAAGCATAGGGTTCATCTCGTGAGCTTCAGGAGCACCATCCAAATTTTTGTACTCATCGCTTCTTATGTCTGAAGTTCTCACCCAAATCTCTTCAAATGGCTGCGAAATTTTTCTCAAACCGTTATATAACAAAGAAACATATTCTTTAATTTTATTCTTCCTGATAAACCACGCAGGGTGCTTTCCAGAAGTTGCAATCAAAGCCTCCAGCCGCACAAGTCCGATTCCCTTGGCGCCGCACAAAGCAGCGCGCGCAGCATAATCAGGCAAATCAACGATCACTTTTATTTTAGTTTTCTTTGTCGGAACAATTTGTTTAATTTCAACTTTTTTCTCAATGGCTTTTCCTTCAAGAATTCTCCCAGTAAAACCGTCAACTGTAACAACTTCTCCGTCTTTCAATTTATGAGTTGCGATCCTCGTTCCGACAACAGCAGGAATTCCCATCTCGCGCGAAACAATTGCAGCGTGCGAAGTCACTCCTCCTTCGTCGGTAATTATTGCAACAGACTTTGCCATCGCGACAACCATATCAGGATTAGTCATAGTCGTAACAAGAATATTTCCCTTCTGTAGTTTAGTAAGCTCGTCCAAAGAATGAACTATCTTTACAATTCCAGACGCAATTCCCGGCGAAGCAGGCAATCCTGAAAATAAAACATTCCCTTCAATTTCAGTTTCATGCTCTTTACTTTTTGTAGTTATCGGCCGCGACTGCACAATATAAATTCCATCATTGTCAATCGCAAACTCAATATCCTGTGGCTTGCCATAATGCTCTTCAAGTTGCTTTGCGTAATTCCCGAGCATCTTTAATTCATGTCCTGTTAGAACATCGCGTGTGCTTATTTCTGGTCTCAAATTAACTTGCTCAGTTTTTCCAGACGAGCTCCTCGTCAAAGCGATTTTTTTGTCAGAAATGCTCCTCTCCAGCACTTCAAGCTCTCCGCTAAGAACATAATAGTCAGGTGAAATTCTCCCAGAAACTATTCCTTCACCAAGTCCAAAAACAGCCTCAATCACAATCGTGCCGTCGTTCTTCAAAGGATTCTTAGAGAAAATAACTCCAGATTTCTGAGAGTCAATCATCTTTTGTACAATCACAGAAAGATAGCTCTGCTCATGGAAAAATCCCTTTTTCTTACGATAGTAAATCGCGCGCGCAGTAAAAAGAGACGCAAAACACTTTTTTACAAAATGTATAAGTGACTCATTTCCTTTCACATTCAAAAAAGTTTCTTGCTGTCCGGCAAAACTCGCATCGGCCAAATCTTCAGTCGTTGCGCTTGAGCGCACAGCAACAAAAGGCGGCTCATGCGAATTCCTCAAAATATCAAGAGCTCCGCCGGTCGCACCGTGAAATTTTTTCTTGTCAATGTCAAGAATTTCATAAGCTTCAACAATTTCATTTTTCAAATCTTCTGGTATTGAAGCTTCCTCAATAAGCTGCCGGACTTTTTTCGCATTTTGTTCAAGCTGCTGCGTATCATCAACATCAGTCTCTTTTAAAATAGTCATAATTGTATTTCTCACTCCAGACTTTTCAATAAAATAATCATATGCCTGCGCAGTCACCGCAAACCCAGGAGGTACAGGAAAATGATTGTTGTACATTTCAGCAAGCGACGCACCCTTGCCCCCAGCGATAGCAACATCTTTATTGCTCAATTCAGAAAACCACCTCACCCATCTGCCCCGCGTATTCATATAACAAGAAAACACGAATAGTTAATAAATATTCCTTTGCCGAAAGAGCAGTAAAACTTATAAAACCCAATTTTAACACGCAATCATGGAAGAAGAAACAGTCTTAAGAATCCCTCAAGAAGTGACAAGATTTGTAGACACATATTGGCCGCTCTCTCCAATATTGCAAACAATAAAAGAAGCAGTAGAAAGAAAAGCGCAAACAGAAGAATTGATAAAATTACATGAAGAATACGAAGCATATTTAGAAAGAAAACACGGAACAGAGGTACTAAAAAGATATCATGAATTATGCAGAGCTCAATTAGACTGTCCAAATGAGGAAACATATAAAAGAATTTTCGGATATACTATTGCATCAGGTTTGTCAGAAGAACAGCCTTCAAATACAGCGCTTAGAACAAGAAAAACTCTTGAATCTTTTTTGACTTTATTATCTAGTGCGGGTCCAGATTTAACTGTTGTTGATTTAGGAGTAGGCGACGGCAAGCTATGTATAGGATATTCTCTAGGCACAGAAAACGTCAGAGAAGTTTGGGGCATTGATTATTTGCCCGAAGCAATAGAAAGAGCAGAAATAAATCTAAGAGCTCTGCCATCCGAGCAAGAGCAAACTGCAAGAAAAAAAATGCATTTATTAGAAGGAGATTATAGATACGGTGGCGATTTAGAAAATAAGTTAAAAGAAAAGGGTTTCAAAGGCGCTGATCTGTGTTTAATAGCATACCCAGAAGAATTATTCAGCGCAGCACATTCAGCAAGATGGTTTTTAAAACCAAAAGGCGGAATCATAGTTTATTTCCCGATTGACGATGATGAATCTCCACAAACAATGATTTCCTACTCATTAAATCCTCAAGCAAACCGTTTTGGTCTATCGTTCAGGTTATTTGATGAAAGAACGTTTTTTAGAGGATTAAAATTATTGGGATTGAGTGGATAGGATTCACGGAAATAGAAAAGCATTTATATCTCTTTCTAAACTAAATAACATGAATAAATATTCCCAAGATAATCAATTAATCCCGGAATTAACAAAAGAAATAACTTGTTTTTTAAACTGATCAATGTCCTTTTTACGAATAGTCGCCCCAGAAGCTCTTGCATGTCCCCCAGCTGTTGCATTTTCCAATCCATTAATTCCAAATTTAAGCATATCATTCATCAAAAAGGGCAATGGCTCAGCTTGAAAGCGCGCAGATATCTTAATAAGAGATTTATCTTTATCATGATCTAAAAATACAATTATTGCTGAATTAGTGTGTCTAGTCGATAGTATGGTAGATATCATTGAATCTATTGCAAAACGTGAATGTATTTTGTAAAAGAATAATCTCCCGCCAAAATGCGATTCTGCCTTATTAAATGAGTTGACAAGTTTCTCAAGTTCATCAGTTATTATTTCATGTATTTTATTAATTTCATTTGATTCCATGTTAGACACTATATCAAAAGCTCTTAAACTTTCATCTTTATAATACAATACAACCGAGCCGATCTTATTTGATAGCAAAAAGGGTTTAGAATTCATTCTAACATTTTCTTTTGTTATATCTGGATAATATTCCTGCAGCAACCTTAGATTTTCTGGTTTATCAAAAGAAAACTCAGACACCATCGCAGCACATAATAGTTCATTAAAATATTTTTTATTTAGAACATCATTTCCTAATTTATAAACATCTAAAGAAGTGCAATCAGCAGATTCAGTTTTAATAATATTTTTTACAAAAGAGATGTCAGCGTCAGAAGGGTGATGGTCAATATAACATACATTAAAATCAGAGCAGAATTTTTTGAATTGCTCGGCAATTTCAGGATTAATGCATAAATCAAGTACAAATACTTTATTTATTCTTTCATATTTGAATTTCTCTCCCAATTCATCAAAAACATTCAAGCCATAATCTGCAAAAATAAGAAGAGGTTTTTCGCTATAGTCTAATTTTTTCAAAATTTCAGTAAGAAAAATAGATGAAATCATTCCATCATTGCATTTGCCGTGAGCCACAATACCTATTTTCTCATTTTTTCCAATACTTCTCAAATATGAAAAAAATATTCCTCTGTGCTTTTCAAGCCCATCCATTTTTTAAACAGCCAAAACAAGTATAAAACTTTACCGATAGCTTACCATAAAAAGTACCTTGTCACTTCAAAGTAACATTTAAAAAGCCAATATTCAACAAATATTTATGAGTGAAACACAACAGCGCGAATTATATTTGCTTTCAGCCCGAGGTCCGTCTGACTTTGCAAAAAGGACAGCTGGAATGGAATTAGTTGCAGAACTAGTTAGATCTAAAAGTATAGACCTCCTATTCACCGAACAAGGAGTTGGAGACTTAGCCACACAATACTGTTCAGATCACGGGCATCCTCTGCCAAGAAAATCAGAATATGCAGGGGCCTTAAGAGAAATGGGTGTGGCAATATTAGCTGCTTCTCTTAATAAGTCATTGGCATTCGCGTATCTCACAGACAAAGACAATGGCGCGCTTCGCGAAATGACCGCAAGAGCCGAAGCACAAGGCCTAAGAGTAGAAACTCGCACACGCACAAAACACTAAGAAGCTTTTTTCTTTTTGCCTTCTTTGCGATTCTTTTCTATCATGTTTGCTATATCGCTTGTGATATAATTTCCAGCTTCACGACTCGGAGTCAAAGAAACAGTAACAGAATAAGACCCAAGTCTAAATTTACCTTGATTAGGTCCATGTTCATAAGTTATTCCATATCTTCTGCAAACTTCCATTTGTTCTCGACTAGGTGTTCCATCCCACCCACGAAAAGCCATTTTCATTTCCCTCTTTTCTTCAGGACTTATAGAATCATCATCTTGTTTTTCTTCCGGTCCTTCCAAAACATCTAAGAAAGCACGGGCAACTTTTGCCTTCTCCCCGCCTTGTGCAACAATATCATGCAAGCCCGGCCCATAAACAGTTCTAATAACTTCTATATATTCCTCACTATCTTTCTGCCCGCGATAACTATTAATCTGTCTTGTAAATTCTCCAAGACTAACTTTTCCGTTCTGACTCACAGCAAGTTCAGAATCATTCATAAAATAATGTTCTCTTTCTCGATCTTTCAAACCTTTACCAATCCCATCGTCATAAACATCAACATGCGACTCCAAATCTTTTCTTTGAGTCATAAATAATAAAATCCCGCCTATAAACAAAAGAAATCCAATAATTTGAACAGGTCTGGCGAAAGAGGCATCTTCAAAAACAGCAAGCCCTGTAAATCGCGGAACAGTAACAATCACAATAAAAATTCCTAAAATAGCCAAAAACAAACCCCAAAACCTCGCCCCCATTAATCTCATCAAAATAAAAAGAACTGACTATTATTAAATATAATGATTATTAATATTTAGGACAAACCATTACTATATATCAATCAGTTATTAATAACATGTCAAGAACAAGATTAAATTTTCTGATAATTAATGATTATCAATAACTATATGCTGTTATTTACCTATAAAAATTACAAATAATGTCAGACAATGTTATATTATTAATTATTATTTAACTTATTTTATCAGACCGAAAGGAATATTAATCCTGTTTTTATCATTAATTTATGGAAACTGAAATGACCGATATTAGAAAAATAGCAATTCAAATTGCTCAATTGCGTAGAGATATGGAAACTCTAAAAAAGCACGTAACAGAAGTGGAAGAAAGCGTTCTTACTGAAGAAGATCTTCGCTCTTTGGATAAAGCCGAAGAAGATCTAAGAAAAGGAAAAACAAAGAGGATATAATGTATATAATTGAGTTGTCCCAAGACGCTCAGAATTTTCTTAACAAATTAGATAACCCTATCAGAGAAAGGATTGAAAAGAGCCTTAAAAGGTTAGAGAATAATCCTTTTCCCAGTGATGTTAAATTCATAGGTAGGCATAATGGTGATAAAGTCTTAAGATCAAAAAAACAATGTGCCTTGATTGGCACTTGTTTTTTGGATGCTCAAAGTGCTCTCCAGCCTTTAGGCTGGAGTTATCTAAAAGCACTTTGACATATAGAATAGGAGATTTCAGAGCTTTATATAAAGTAAAGGAAACACAAAAGATAATTTTAGTAACTAAAATTGACAAAAGACCAAGAGTTTATAACGGGTTTTAAACTTCAGAATTCCTCTCGTCTGTGACGAGTGGTTAATCTCTCGTGGAATTCTGACAGTGCTCAAAAACCACTCGAAGAGTGGCATTATCATACCACCAGTCAAGGACTGGTGGTTTTTGACATCCCATAAATTCTCAGTAGATTAATTTATTTTGGTCTGCAAATTTAAACATTGCTCTATTGCGTCTGCAGTTTCTCAAAAATAATTCTTGTACTACATGGTAGTTTCGCCTTAGCCATCGACAAAATCTTGCGCGCAGTTCCTACAGTTGTTTCAGCATCGCAAGCTATCATAAATAATTCCTGTCCAGCAAACACGCGCGCAGCGCGCCCCTCAATAATTCCAAAAGACTGCTTCATTCCAGTGGACAAACGGTCAGCCCCTGCGCCAGCAGCAGCTTTGTTGTTTCTCAAAATATGATGTGGATATATTTTAATCCATAAATAAAACTTGCCAGGCAATCTTTCTTCCAGATTCTTTGTCAGAACCATTCTCGCAGATTCAATAGCATTATCCCTAATAACTAAAGTTTCGTCAGAAATCATGCGCAAAACAAAAGGCAGCCGCGACTCTTCAAACGCTCGCTGATTTCCAAGATTATATTTAACAATTTTATTCGGCGGAACAACTTTTATGTAGGCGCGCGACTTCACTTTGGAAACTCGCGTATACGGTCTATTGATCTTTTTAGAATATGAAAGTGCTTTTCTGATGGCCATTATTTCTTCCCTCCATGTTCCAAAACCTCAACCTCTGTCGTTACAGCCTGCCCAGGCAAGCCACTTTCAAAAATCGCGCGAACAAGACCTTTGTTTCCGTGTGCATCGCTAATCTTGCCGCCGATAATTTTCCCAGCAGGGCTTTTCCACGAAACATTTTTGCCAGCCATCTTCTTCGCCTCTTCACGCGAAGTCAAACCTAAATCTAGCAAATAATGCCTCTCGTGAATCCGATGCCGCCCGCGCCTAAACTGTACAACAATACCTTTCATAATTCAGAATAAAAAAACCGCTTTTTAAAGATTTGCTCTTCTTTACAAAGCATTAAGATACCAATTTAATTATTAACTTTGCGTAACATTCACATCGTCACTTTTAACTTTCCTAAGCGCAAGCACTCCAAAAATAACAAACACAGTTACAACAAGCGCAGCTATTCTGTATCTCACAGCTCCTAAAGAAACTAATCCTGAAACAACTAAGCCCCAAACAACAGGTCCGAGAAGCGACGACGCTCTTTCAGCGATTCCAAAATAAGAAAAAGCTAAGTTACGATTTCCAGAAGGAGCAACGTAACTCATCACAGAGCGCGAGACAGTCCAAGTCGCGCCAAACCAAAAACCCATCAAAGTAGTAGAAATGATGAATAGTGTAAAGTTAGTAAGCAAACCAATTAAAGGCAGGAGAAAAATCCAACCCGTCAGAATGTACATCAAAGTTTTTTTATGTCCAACACGATCGGCAACCAGCCCTGAAGCAAGTCCCCCAACCGCAGAAGTAACTAAAACACCAAGCAAAATATAAGTCTTTGTAGTATCTGGAACGCCCCAGACTTGCTCAAGAAAAATTGGGAAATTATTCGCGGCAGTTAAAACAGCGTCGTTAAACAAGAAATAAGCAAGCAAAAAGAAAGCAACACTAGAAACAGAAAGCAAAGCGCGCGTTTCAATAAAAACATTTTTTATCTTCTGTCCAAGACTTAGCTTATCACCATACTTACGAGGCTCTTTAAAAAAAATCAGCATTGGCAAAGCCAAAATAAAAAACACAAACACGGCCGGTAAGAGCGTTTCAGCGCGCGTGTCTCCGCCAAACAAATTAATAGAGCCACTAGCAAAAGGCAAAACCAAAATCAAGCCAGCAAATTGGCCTAAATAATTGGCAGTTATCCCCAGTCCAGAAATAAAACCTCTTCGTTCACTTTTGGAAATGTCATTAAGCAAAGGCGTATAAAAAGTAAATGAAAGCAAATAAACATAAATCCCCAAAATAAAAAATATCAAAGCAGGAATCGCCTTTCCGTAAACAGCAAACAAAGCGCAGGCGCCATAAAAAACAAAAGTCAGGAAAGTTGCATAGCGCAAGCCAGTTATTCGACGATGATATTTATCAAGCAGCGAACCACAAAGCGGTGCAGTAAAAAGTAAAAGAATAGCAGAAATAGTAAAAGTCAAATTGAAATAAATATCTTTCACGCCTTGGTCAATTACAAGCCATTGCGAAAAATAAAGGAAAAATACTATTGCGACTATTGAATTTGCGAAGTCGTACAAAACCCACAAGAAAACATTCCTTTTGCTATCCATAAAACATAGTTATTTTAGTTGTATATATATTATCTTGCAGAGTTCATCATAGTAAAGATAAAATTCATAATAAATAAAATTAAGTCAAGAAAAACCCAAACAATAATTATCTAAATATTAATATTCATAAACTATTATCTAAATCAAAATCCAATGCTAAACTTCCCAAGCTCTTTGTGCAAAGTGTCAATAACATCAGAAGATAAAGCAAGTTGCGCCTTGTCCTTCGTAGCAATAATTGCTTTCTCAAGAATCTGTTTGTCGCTAACATGGAACTTTCCATTCTCAATTTTCATCACTCGCCCAGCTTCAACAAAAAACGCCCCAGAATCTGTCAAAACAAGCTCTCCTTTTTTCTCGCCAAATATAATCTGTAAAACGCCCTTTTCGGTCATAACTAAATCAATGCGTTGCGCGTAATTCAACAACTCACTAATTAATTCAGTAGCATCACGACGTAAAACATTCATCTCAAGTTGTGTAACTTTTCCGCCCTTTACTTTGCTTTTCATGTTTATTATCTCCTTCAAAGACTTAGTAAAGCGAGGCTGTAATTTTCCTTTTGAAATCAGCTCGCGCTCAGCATCCTTCGCCAATTGTTCAGCGCTCTTCTTTCCAAAAATCTTCTCAAATAAATCAAAGACTTCAGAGAACGATCTTTCAGCATCATGCACAATCAATCTGTCTTCCAATTTCTTGCGGATATCTTTCAATTTCTCGTCATATTTTTTAGATTCAGCAAGAAGCTCGTCAACTTCTTTTCCAGGAACAGTTTTAAGTTTGCCATGTTCATAATCTTTGTATAATTTGATCACGCGCTCCAAGAACTTCAATTCAGAAAGGCCCATAACTTTTTCTTCATCAACAAGAGACAGCCAATAAACCACAGCTTGTCGTGACGTATTGGTGAATTATGGCCATGCTGTAGAAACCGCATTAAAACCCCCAATAGCGCCTGATTTATATGCTTGCGATATCGTACATATAATGGTATACTTTGCCTAATCTTTGTAAGAAAGGCATGGTAATGACACGTGGCAACAGACACAACTGGACAAACTAAATCTTCAACAATGGCAGAGCTCATGGCTCGCCAAACTGCACAACCAATAGCGCTGAAAAAAGGGGACATTGTCAAGGGAACGATCACAAAACTTACACGGGCAGAAAT
>JBBTAH010000039.1:0-3736 GCA_038044285.1 Nanobdellota archaeon
CAAGCTGTTTATTTGCCAGCTAGCGGCGATCCTGGAGACCCAAAGGCTGATCCTCCAATTCCTAGTACAATAGATTGTTCCACCTATCAACCTGCAGGTTGTTCTGACAATACTGTTCTTAATACTCCTTGGGTTACTCTTGATCCGACTTGCGAAGCAGCAAGTTATCTATTGGCTCTTTTGGGCGATCCTCCACCATGCCTAACAAGCCCCACTACTGGCGAACTTTGTGTAGATCTCGGGACTTATCCTTCTCAAGGCACAACCTCTGGCCCCGGTGGTTTGGGTCCTTTTTGTTGCAGAAAAGGAACTGTCCGAAATTGCGCTTCACAAAGCGAGGTAAAGCCGAAATGAAAAATAAAATATGGTTTGTCTGGCTGTTAGCAATAATTGCCTTAGTTTCTGTTATTTGGGTGGCTTCTTTTTCAGAAGGGCAAAGCCGCAACAGATGTAATAGTCCTTCAATAAGCAATGATGCTTGTATAGGGGCTTCTTTGTGTTCATGTACTGTTGGGACCAGCACAATTTATTATCAACCGGTTTCAGGAAGTTGTATTATAGCTTCTGCAGGATGCAACCAAGGAACTTCACAGAGCTTAGTAACAATTACCTTAAACAATGCCTGTGCTGCTGCTTTATCACTGACAAAGCAGCAACAAGCTGCAAACCCCCTTACATGTACTAGTCCTCCTGCAGGTAGTGGATACACTTGTGTGCCTCAAAGCAGCGTTTCAAAATCTAAATTTGACCATATTACAAAATGTTGCAACAATATATTTACTTTGAATTGTATTGAAAAAAAAGATAATTAGCATCTCTTTTTTTGATTTTCGCAACTAATAAACTTTAAATAGAGAGCAATTAGAACATTTTTATGAGAAATAAAGCTCGTCTTGGATTAGCAGGTATTATATTAGCTGGGCTATTGTCGGGGTGTGGCAGTAAGGAGAAAACAACTCCCGAACCAAGCGTACGTTATGACAAATTTTTTATGTGCAATGAATGGAGAGATAAAAATTTTGATGGACAAATATCTTATCCTGAAGAATATCTAAACATCAATGGTATTTTCAGAGGAAATGAATCTTTGGCTTTTATATTCATGGGCTCTGAAGACAGAAATCTTAGAGGCGAGTTAGAGTATAAAACCATAGGTCATACTTATAGACTTGACAAAACATTTGTTCCAGGAGATAGTAATGTGCAGGCTTTTACACTAAAAAATATGGCTTTTTTAAGCCCCGGCGGTTATGTTGCCAGGTTTTACGATAGAAATAACGAGTTCGTTGAATCAAGAAGCTTCCAGGTTGATGAGTTTTTGGACATTTATGCATGCAGAAAAATAGAGCCAGATTCAGAGATTGTAGAAAGGGCAGATGTGCTTAATATAGATGACTCAATCGAGGTTCATATCGACTTATCAAGAAAAAAAGAAGGCGAACTTAAAGTTCTAATTTATGGCCCATCTAGCGAAGAAATACTCCAATTTGATGACAGAATAAAAGCGTTACATCAGCATAGTTTTACTATCACTCTTTCTGATCCTATGAAGAAGAGTGGCACTCACTTTTTAATAGGTTCTATTGATAACGAAATAATAACAAGCAAATCTTTTGAAATAAGAATTCCCCGTATGCCAAGTATTGTCAGGTAAATTAATGGCTATTTCAATCCAAGATTTTGTTTTATAAATTGCCATAAAGTTTAAAAAAGCTTTTTGTCTTTAGAACCTATAAAAAAGAATGTAATGAACATTATTCTGGTGATTGTTATTATATTAATTGTCCTCGCAGGTTATCTTGGATATTTGTTCTTGAAACAACCAGATTATTCCCCGGGTTCTGGAGGACCTATTGACCAAGGGGGAATTGTTTTAATAACACAAATGTCTTCTGATGGAAATTGGCAAATTGTAGGATTGGATCAGAATGGAGATAACATAATAGATGTTTCTGTTTCTATTCCCCGCAAAGCCAGGACACTGTTTTTGCAGCGATATCCTATTGGTTCTCATGTTACTTTTACTGATGTGCTTTTTGGGGAATATCAAGACCCTGTAAATTATTATAGCGCTTCTGAAAAAACTGGAAAGAAAGTTAACATTCCAAATTAGCTTAATTGCAAAATCAAAAATTCATGAAACCAGTTTTAACCACAGATTTAAAAACTTCAAAAATTAAATAAATACATGAAAAACACAACGATTTTATTGATTATAGGGATTTTAATTATAGCTGTTGGCTTTTTTGTTTTTAGCGGGGCGCGTGAACAGAGCGTTACTGGCAATGTTATTGCTGGCTCTAACAGCGGTGATGCGCAGGAAATTGTTTTGAGCCAGGAGGGACTTAATTATAAAGATGTTGAAGCTGAAGCAGGAAAACCAATTAAAATAAGTGCTGATTCATCAGTAAAAGGATGTTTAAGGTCTGTTTCATTTAATATAGGCGGAAAAAGATATTTGAAATATTTGGGAAGCTCGCAAGATTTTTTGGAATTGCCTGCTCTTGACAAAGGGATATATACTTTTACCTGTTCAATGAGCATGGGTGCTGGGAAGCTGGGTGTTGAGTAAATAAGCTTTTAAGGAGCTAACTAATTTAGAATAATTTATAAACCAATAATGTAAAGAAAATAGATGGAAGAAGAAAAAAAAGAACAGGCTTCTAAAATTGTGATTAAGAAAGTTGAACGCGGGCGGGCTTTTAAGTATACGACTTTTGCTCTTTTGATTGTTATTGTTGCTGGTTTGGGATATTTTGTTTACGGCGACAAACTTTCTTTTGGCGATGAAATTGCGGCGAAAGTTAACGGAGAAAAAATAACTGTTTCTGAATTGAACAGGATTTATGATTCTCTCCCGGAGCAGCAAAAGGCTTTGATGACTAAGAGTGATCTTTTGGAGCAGCTTGTCCAATTGAAGGTTTTTTATCAGGAAGCAAAGAAAGAGGGATTTGCCGTTACTGAAAATGAGGCCAATAGTAATTTGGATTTGTTATTGGTTTCTGCAGGAATTACGCGTGAGCAGTTTGTGCAGAATTTGGCACAACAGGGAATTAATGAAGAGGATTTCATAATAAGCTTTATTGAGCAGATGACTGCTGAGAGGCTTATCAACCAGAGCGTTTTGCTGAATATTAAAGTTTCTGATGCAGAAGTTAGCTCTTATTATTTGAGTAATGTTCAGCAGTTCCAGAGAGGCGAGCAGGTGACTGTGAAGCATGCGCTAATTGGCGATGAGAATCTTAGTACTGTTGAAAAAGAAACGAAGGCGAAAGAATTGCTTAATAAAATAAATAAAGATAATTTTTGCGAATATGTTACTAAATATTCTACTGACTTAGCGAGTGTGCCTGCTTGCGGGGAATATACTTTTGGAAAGGAAGATCCTTATGTTGAAGAATTTAAGAATTTATCTTTCTCACAGGATGAAGGGGATATTGGGACAGCGAATACGCAGTTTGGGACGCACATAATCTGGACTGTGAAGAAATTGCCGCCGGGCACAGCTTCTTTTGATGAAGTTTCTGCGCAGATAAAGGAATTCCTTGCAGCTGATAAGGCAAAGCAAGATTACGAGACATTTTACCAAGATTTGAAATCCAAGAGCAAGATAAAGGTTTATGATTTGCTTTAATTGTTTTTTATTAACATCTCATCTATTTTAGAAATCATTGCTTGTTTCTGTACTTCTGACATTTTTGCAAGCACTTCTGGATGTGCGTAGTTTGCGTGAGCA
>JBBTAH010000040.1:0-2391 GCA_038044285.1 Nanobdellota archaeon
ACGAAATGATGGACCAATGGGGTTCATTAGTTACAACTGATCAATCTGACTCTGACCAATATGCTGCAACAATAAGCTACCCTGATAATCAGGTAACTGCTTTGCTTTACTTGGACGCTTTGGCTGCTGGTAGCGGCTCAAGCACTCTAGGTGATGTCAAGGTTATGGACGATGAGCTTGCAAGCTCGGGTGTGTCTGGAAAGAACCTTGTCGTTATCGGAGGAAGCTGTGTAAACACAGCTGCTTCAACTTTGCTAGGAGGAACTGCTGGATGCGGCACGTCATGGACTGCTGCAACAGGAGCAACAACTGGTGAGTGGGTTGTCCAAACCTTTGCGAACCCATGGGGCGCAACCAAAGTGGCAACACTTGTTGCTGGATGGGAGCAGGGTGACACTGCGAATGCAGCTACATACTTGACAACTCAAACTGTTGACACAACTGTCGGCAAGAAGTTGAAGGGTACAACTGCGACTGCAGCTACTGCTGTTACTGTTTAAGCAAGTTTATTTTTTTCTTTTTCTTTTTCATTTTTTATATGGCTTATTTGGGAATGCGATTAAAATGATAATTGATTATTATTAGTTAAAGTGGAAACTAAACTATATTTGTTAATTATAGCGAATGCTAAAATAAACCATCTAATCAATGCAGTTGTTTATAGCAATAGATGAATTAAATGAATGGGGCTATTGTAAAGATTTGATTTATTAATTAAGGTCTGTTATTTGAACTCATCGCCAAGTTTTTAAATCTTAAATTTATAAACTGATATGCAAAAAATACAGACTGCTGCAACACTTGCTGCTGCAGAGCAACGGCGAAGTCGCTTTGGAGGAATTGTGATTATTGCAATTCTGCTGTTGAGCACTGCTGGCTTTGCGCTTAGCGGAGTTGGGTTTGGTAGCAACGGGAGTAACGATGGCCAAGATGACGGACCCGTTTATAACGGACAGTATTGGGTTTATAATCTTGCTGGGCAGCAATATAGTTTTACTAATTCAGCCAGTGAAGTGGATTTTAGTGCTGTAAGTAATTTGCAAAAAAATCTTGCTGATTTTTCTGGAAGGCAAGTTTACATTGACTCTGATAATACTGCTGCATTGCAAGAAATTTTGATTAATCTTGGCAGGCATGTTCAACGCATAAGCGAGGCCTGTTATGGTGAATGCGATAGGGATCTCCCTGAAAAAACCTGCGAATCAGGGCCTATGATTGTTGTTCGCACATCTGAACAGCAAAGTGTAAGAGAAGAACAAAATTGCGTATTTATCGACGGGGACTTAAGAACAGTTGATGTATTTTTATATAAAATACTTGGGCTAAATTATCCATATCCTTAAAAATAACATTTGGAAGATAATAACATGAAAAAAGAAAAAAAAGTGAAAATAACTAAGGAAAGGCGTCTGGAAAAAGAAATTATTGGAATAATTTTATTTTTGGCGTTGCTTGTTGCTGTATTTTTTATTGCGAGCTCATATTTCAAGAGCAAGAACTTCTTTGAGTATGAAGGATTGACTTTTGCTAAACAGCGCCTTGGGAATATTCCTATTTATTATCATTATTATTATTTTAAGGCGCCCGACGGAAAGGTCATAAAATACAATATGTACCTGCGTAATGATCCAAGATATAATAATGTTACTTTGCTCGGCGATAGGTCGCAATTGCTTGCCGGCGGAGAAGTTGCATTTATCTCTATTAATACTGATGGCTTGCAGGAATGCCGATATGGGCCTCTTGCTGTCGGAACGCTTTCAAGCTTTTTAGCTGACAATCAAATGACTGTGATTGGAGGTAACTTAGACTTTTGGAATGCTGGAGCTAAAAAAGAAAAATGGGTAACGTGTGAGAATAAACCTGGAAACAGAGTAGTTGAGGTTCTTGCTGGAAATGAAACTCAGGTTAGCATAAACGGCAAGTGCTACCGTGTTGAAGTTAATAATTGTGAAATACTTGAAGCTGTTGAACGGCTTATGGTTGAGTCGGTTGTGGATGCACGAAGGATTTCAATCTAGTTTTTCTTTTGTGCAAATAAAAATATATTAAAATTAAGATTATTATTCCGACGATAAACCACAATGTTGCTGATCCGAGAAAATTATCAATTGATGATTTGTTTTCGCCGTAGATAACTCCAACATAAATTAAAATTGCAGACCATATGCCTGAACCGAGAGCTGTGTAGAGAGTGAATTTTCCGAGAGGCATTCGCGCAAAGCCTGCTGGTAGAGAGATTAATTGCCTTATTGCCGGTAGCAATCTTCCTGTAAATGTTGTGATGCTTCCGTGATTTTTAAAATAGTAATCTGATTTTTGGAGACTAGATTCACTTAAGAATAAGAATTTCCCATATTTTCTTATCAAGGAATTTGTTATTCTTCTGCC
>JBBTAH010000040.1:2491-5402 GCA_038044285.1 Nanobdellota archaeon
GATGAAATTAAACTCATTGTTTTTTCCTGATTTGATTTATTATTGTTTTGACGTCGGTATAAATTGGTATTGCTTTGATTTTAAATAACATAACACTTGAAAACCAAATCAATATAACTAGTATTGTGCTGCCGAAATACCATGTTGCTGCATGCGCTAGATTAAATATTTCAAAGCCTTTGTTTGCGAAGATTACTGCGAATGTAATAATTCTAATAATGTTTAAGAGCAAGAATGAAAATATTATAAAAATAATATTGTAAAATCTTTTTCTTTTTTCCATTGATGTTGTGAGATTTAAAATAAGAAGAAGGTAATATGCTGAACCGGCGATGCATGCTGGAATGATGCTGGCGAAATAGCCTTTAAAGAAGATCGTTGTGTTCATGCATGCGGCGTTTGTTATAAAACTTGGGGCATTTATGTTTGTAAGCAAGTCGCATGCCTTCGTAATGTCGCCGCGCAAGAGTTCTGCACCGTACATATTATCAAGAACCGTTAATATAGGATAAACTGTTAATGGCGTAAATACTGTATAAAATATAAAAAGATTTCCTATTCCTAAAATTAACAGAATGAGATAACGCAGCAATACTTCACGTAGATAGGAGATGTTCATTAATTAATATAAAAAAGGAAACTTAAAAACGTTCCTTATCTTTTTGCGAGGCGCACTGCGACAACGATTATAAGTATTATAAGCACTAAGTTTACTAGGCCAATAACCCATATGAATGAATTGTCTTTGAAGTCAAAGGTGAACCTTTTCTTTGCTTCTTCAAGCTCTACTTCAACTTCTTGAATTTGAACAAGACCTTCTGATGCTGCTTGTATATCAAATGTTTGTGAGCCTTCAGCGTCGTCGTCAACAGTGAATGTTAAAGTTATTTCTTTACTTTCGTCTGCATCTAGTGTGAATGATGTGTCTGATATATCATCTAATGTTGCCCATTCATCGTAGTCGCGAGCACTTACTGAGTAGGACTTGCTTTCTGTGCCTGAATTTGTTATTGTTGCTTTCACGACGAGCTGTTCGCCTGCGCGAGCTTCTGAACCAAGCTCTGCTGTAATTACTGTGTCTGTTAAACTGCCGCTGCCTACGTTGCCTATAGGCTGGGAGCAACCTATTACCTCTATGAATGCATCAAATGTTTCTTCGCTTTCTTCTCTATAGACTCCATTTCTGTAATCATAGAACGTTGTAAATTCTAACCCGTAATTGCCGTTTGTTGCTGTTGCTGGAATCTGAACAGAGAAATCCAAACTTTCATCTTCTCCTTTGTCAAGGTCAGTTGTTAATTCTACTTCTTCATCAATGTTAAGCGCGTCGTTTTTGATTAATACTTTTACTCTATCTTGGTCTTCGTCTCCTATATTGAACAAAGTGAACTGGCCGTTCAGCGTCTGTCCGCAAACTACTTGTTCATCTAAAGATATTTCGTCTATAACTACAAAGCGTCCTTCGTCTGAAGCTTCTTTAACCTGGATACTTTGGAAGAAAACATTATCAAAGTCGTTCGAGCTGTCACGGCAGCTGTTGCTTTCGCCAGCATCTTCGTCATAAACTTTTACGGCTAATTTATAGTTTCCTTTATCAAAATCTGCCGGAACTTTGAAGACCCATGTTACTGTTTCCTCATCGTCGTCGTCTATTGTGATTTCTATTTCTTCATCGTCGCTGTCTGAATCTTCTAAAAAGATTAAATCATCTGCACCGTTTTTGCCAGAGCTGTCGTAAAATCCTAATTTGGCTACTACGTCGACTTCATCGTCGTTGTCGTTGTTCTTAATGTCTACTTCTAATTCTATTTCGTCTAAATATTCCCAGTTATTATCATCGCCTTCGCCGTCGTTAGACCATGCAACATTTGTTATTGAAACGTTGCTTGTTGGGGTTTCGCCTGCGCTGCAAAATGTTTTCTTGATTTGGAAAGAAGCTGTTGCTGTTTGACCGCTTGAAGATTGGGCTCTTACCTGCGCTGTGTGGAGTCCGAATTTAAGAGTGCCTAATCCATTTGTAAGTGCTTGAACTGTTGTGCTTGAACTTGAGGCAAGAGAACTAATTGTTTGCGGCACAAATGTCAAGCCCAGAGATGGAGATGTTGTTTCTGTTATCTGAATGTTTGTTAATGTCTGGCCGCCAGTATTTGTTACTGTTAAAGTTGCGTTCTGGCCAACTGCTATTGGGGACGTTGGTGCTGTGAGGGAGATGTTTGATGCTAGAGTTGGAATAGTTAGCTGTACAGATAAATTGTTTACTGTAGGGATTGTGCTTGCGCTACCGCTTGGAAGAACATAATCCCCGGTTAAACTTATTTGGCCAGTATAAATTCCAGGAGTCTGGCCTGAAGGAATTGATACAGTTACTGTTTTAGAAACTGCTGTAGAGTTTGTGACTGTGAAGTTTGCTGAATTTCCAGTCCACTGTGTGCTCGAACCAAATAAACTTGGTAATATTAATGTAGCATTGAATAAAGTTCCTGAGTGGCCCGTGGGAGTAACATCAAAAGATATTGTGGCTTGAGTTCCTGTTATTGTTTGGTTTGCTCCAACGACATTTGTAAATCCAAAAGAAGCACTTGCAAAGCCAACTAAAAAGATAGATAAAGTCAAAAATGCGAATAATGAAAACAATTTTGTGAATTTCATTTTGTGTTGTAACTCCAGAATTAAAAGGGTATTTAAAGATTTCGGTGTTAAACGAACTTATTTATTTTTGTTTTTGATGCGAAATTATATTAACTTGATGTATATTATAATAATATGGCTATAAGATCTCGGGATAATGTTGTCGGGGCGTGGGCATTTTTGATTGGGATTGTGGTGGCTCTCCTCGGCGGGGTTTTGAGTGCGCTTTTTGGGAACTGGAATCCGTTTGTGCTTGGAATATTGATGGTTATAGGGCTCGTGG
>JBBTAH010000041.1:0-7514 GCA_038044285.1 Nanobdellota archaeon
TTCTGGGGGGGTGTTATTTTAGGAGCGATTATTGTAATTTCTGTTTTAAATGAGTTTGCGTGGTTTGGGTCGCCGTGGTGGCAGACTAATTGGGTTTCTATTGTTTGGATTGTTGTTTTGGTTGCTATTTTGGCACCGCTTTTCATAAGTCCGAAAGAGGCACATGTAATTGCAGAAGAAAAGGAGCGCACGCAGAGTATGCCGATGTTTAAGCCAATCCGCTAATATGGCAGCTGACGTTTCTGCATTTGCTTATTTTTTGCCGATACTTGCGTTTTTAATTGTTTTTGCGATTATGCTCGCGGTTTTGCATAAGACAAAACTTTTAGGTGAGAATATTTATGTGCAATTATTTTTTTCGTTTGTAATTGCGACGATTTTTGTGACTGCGACGAGTGTTAGGCAGCTTGTGATTAATGTTTTGCCGTGGTTTGCTGTTTTGCTGATTGCGTTGTTTTTGCTGATGGTTTTGATTGGATTTATGGGCAAGACTGATGTTATGATTGGGAAATGTTTTGGGTGGATTTTTGTTATTTTTCTGATAATTATTTTTTTGATTTCTGGCGTGAAAGTTTTTTCTGGAACGATTGGACCGTATATTCCTGGGAGCACAACTGCCGGAACTGGCGATCCCACATTGACGAATTTTTTTGAGTGGCTTTTTTCTCCGAGAGTTGGCGGAGCTGTTCTTTTGATAATTGTTGCGGCGCTTGTAAGTTGGGTGCTTGTGAAGACCGGCGGGATGAAGGGGAAATAATAATTAATTTTTATAATTTATTTTAGAGATTTGAATAATAAAATTGTTCCAATAATATATAGAATGATTCCTGTTATTGACAATGGATTGAGCATATTGCCGTAAATGCCTTCGCAACTAAAACTACACTGCGAATTTGAATATGCAGAAATAGCCAAAGCCAAGGAAATAAGAGCCCATCCCCAAAGAATTTGTGCTTTTTTGTTCATGTTACCTCCTTATGTAAATTAATAATTTTAATATATATATATGCTTTTCAGAGTTTTATTTTTTACGCTCTTTGCCTGAAGAAGATGTGCGCTTTGAACCGATGGCTTTGCCGATTGTTTTTTGAGTTTCAATGAGCTCTTTCTTTATGTCATCGACGTTTGTTACATAGTCGCCGACTTTTCTTAATACTGAAGACTGCAGTGAGTCTATTATTTTTTCAATGCGCTTGAGGCGCTCTTCTATTGATTCTGTTTTTGCTTCTAACTCTGTTTTTATAGAAATTAACCTTTCCATTTTTTTTCTGATGTCGGATAATTTTTCTGAGACGATTTGCTCGGAGATTTCTGTGATTGTGTCGCTGCTTAGAGCTGCTGAAGTGTAGTCGTATCCTTGTTGGCTGTAATCATAGCCGCCTGCTGTTTGTGTGTTTTGGTCGTATGCTGGGAAGTATTCTTGCTGTTCTGACTCTACCTGTGCTTGAGGCGACTGCAGAAGTGATGGCTGCATTCCTTGGGGAGGAGAGATATTCATATTTGGATCTAGTTGGTTAATCATTGCCTGCTCTGCCGTCTGGTCTGCTGGCGGTGCCAGGGGCATTGAGCCGTTTGCTTGGCCCTCAACCGCTGCCTTTATTCTTGCCTGTGCGAGAGATTCTGAAATTTCACGATATGAGATACCTTGCTCTTGAAGTCGGGCTATAATTTCTGTTTCATTCATTCCTGATTGTTGCATTTGCTGTATTTCTTCAAGTGTTGACATTATTTCTTTCCACGAGATGACATGAACAGGTCGAGCTGACGCTGGAGCATTAACACCTCTTCTTTTCTTGCCGATTCCGAAAGCTGGTCGGCAATTCTCTTAAAGAATTCTTGCATTTTAAGATTTTCCTCTTTTATTTTGAGCATGTTTTTTTTGATTTCTTGGAGTTCGGCGAACATTGAGTCGCGGTCTTCGATGATGTTTTTACCGATTAATAGCAGACGATCTTTTAGAAGGCGCTGTCTTTCTTCAATGTCTTTGAGTCGTGTGTTGACGTCCACAAAATACTGTTCTTCGGCGGATTGATAGTTCTGCTCCATGTATATTTTAGTATATTGTATTTTATAATGGTTTGGTTTTTACTATTTATAACGGGTTTGTTGTTTTGAGATGCTGGTCTATTTTGCTATCAGCTAAATTTATTTAAACTCAAAATTGCTTTGGTTTTTATGGAGCGCAGACATTTTACTTTTTGGAAAATTTTAGTTATTGTGGTCGTAATTGTTGCTTTGGTTATTTCAGTTTTGCTGTCGCTGGAGAGCGTGACTGGATATTTTATTTCTGAAGAAGTGAATAAGCCGGCGAATTTGTTTGCTTTTGGGTTTTTTTTGATAGGGATTTTTGGAGCGGTGTATTATTTGGCGAAGCTGAGATAACTTTTTTGGTTTGATTTTTTCTGAGCGATATATATTTATAGAGATGTGATTTATTTTGAGAATGGTTGAAGAAAGACCAAAAAGAGAAGATTTTGTAAGAGCAAAAAAGATAGTGAAAAGAGCGTCTGAAGGAGTGTATGCTGATTATGGGAATCGGGCAAATAATCTTACTTCTCTTTTGGCTAATTCTGATGCTTTAAGAAAGAAAGGCAGAATTAAAGAATCATTCGAGGTTTTAGAGAGAGCTTATAATAAATTAGAGGAAGATGGTCAAATGTCTGGTGAAAATCGAGAAAAATATGTTCGGTCAATTTTTGATAGAGCTCATAGGATATTAACTGTTACTGGCGACGATGAAGATACTGATATGCGCGCACATGGACTTATTGAGCGCATAGACTTCAACTATTCTTTATATGACTCAGGCGCTAGTTATAAAGCTAATAAACATCGAAAGCTTTGGTCTATTATTACTCCTGTATGTTTTGTGCTTTCTTTATTTTTTCTTTCTTCCAATATAACTGGCAATGTAATTGGCAATGCCTCTTTGAAAGTTTCTAACTTAGTTGGTGCTTTATTTTTTTTAGTTGGGCTTCTTGGGGCTTGGAGCTGGGTGAGAAATAGATAGTTTAGAATAAACGTATTTTATTTATTTCTTTAATCTGATTAAAGTCTTTATCTTTTGTTATTAATGTTCCATTATTTTCTAAGGTTTGGGCTGCAATAATCAAGTCTGGAATTGGCAATTCGTAATTTTTTCTTAGATAAACTAATTTTTCCGCTGTTATTTTAGTGGTTTGCAATACTTCAAATAGTTCAACGAATGCTTTAGCTTTTTCTTTATTTTTTTCTGATTTATTTTCGATACCTTCAAGTATCTCGAAATAGGTTATGAAACTTATTTTTGGCAAGCTTCTTTCTTGTTTTTTTAATTCTTCCAGTTTGGCAATGAAAACTTTGTTTTCTTTTTCTAATTCAATAATAATAGAAGTATCAAGTATTAGCATTTCTCACCCAACTTTCTTTTCTTATTTTTTTTGTTATTTTACGCATTTCTTCAGCTTCTTTACCACTTATAATTTTTCCGCTATGGAGAATCTTATTCCACATTTCTTCCACGTGCTCTTCATAAGTATCAATCATGTTCTCAACTAACTTACCCATAGACATCTTGTTTTTTACGGCCAACATTTTAAGTTTTATCCATTTTTCTTCGTTAATGCCTTTAATTGTTTTAATTTCCATAAAGTATTACAGTAATACTGGTATTTAAGTTTTACTATCTTCTTTTTGCGTGCTCTTAGAAGTACAGATAACTATTTAACATTACGGAATATTTTTTTTAACATGGTGTTTAAGCTTAATGCTCCATTGTTTTCAACGGAGCTGCAGAGGAAAGAGGGCGAGAGTATTTTGTATATTAATTATTTGGGCGCGCCGTTTACGCCGTCGCTATCTGAATCAGCTGAAGTGATGGCACGGACAGTTGATGCGCTTATTGAAAATCCAGAAGTAGCTCGTGTTGTTTTTGTGCAGCAGAGAAATTATAATTATCCTTTTGAGCAGGTTTCGTTGCTCGCGGAGATTGCCCAGCTTTACAATTTTTTGCTGCAGCAGGAGAGGATTCTTGCACCAGATAAATTGGGACTTTTTGCAGAGATTGAGTTTGCTCCCCGTGAGTTGAGTTATCTTCTTTCTTTGTTAAGACAGGATCCTGTTGCGTGCTACTTGGAACTGATGAGGCGCTCGGCGAAATACAAGATGAATTATCCGCCAAATGCTGTTGTGCATTTTGATGCTTATCTTAGAACACTTGATAGATTTAAGGAGTTGCTTGAGAAGACAAAATTGATTTCTTTATTAACGGATGTTGTTGAGACTTACGCTATCGGCGACAGAACTGTTTATGATTCTGTTTTTAGGCCAAACATCTTGCCGAATTTTACTTTTACAAGATTGGTTGCGCAGCTACCGGATAAAGGCGAGCTTTTGGATCAGTATGAAATTCGCGCGGAGGCAGAAAGAATAACTGTGACGATTTTGAATGTGCCTGGCGATGCGAAGTATTTGTACCACATTATGCCGCCCGAATATACTTTGAGCGAGGAGCATCATTTCCTTTTGAATTTAGGCAAGAATGTTTTGCTACAGCATGAACCGAAGTCAGAAGAATTCACTGACCCTGAAAAAGTGCGCTCGCTTTTTTTTAATATAGCGCGGGATTTGATTTCTGAATTGGCACAGAGCAAAAAAATTAATTTGAATTACCGCGAGCTGAATAGGCTTGCGAAAATCTTAGTAAGGCAAACTATTGGGTTTGGGCCGATTGAAGTTTTGCTTCTTGACGAGAATTTACAGGATGTTTTTTTGAATTCGCCTGTCGGACAGAATCCTATTTTTGTCAGGCACAGCAAATACGGAGATTGTGTCACGAATATTTTGCCGTCGTATGAGGATGCTGATTCTTGGGCTGCAAAATTGCGACTTCAATCTGGAAGGCCTCTTGATGAGGCCAATCCTATTTTAGACACTGATTTATTTTTTGGGAAGATCAGAGCAAGAGTTGCGGCTATTCAGAGACCGCTTTCACCGACCGGAATTGCTTACGCTATTCGACGACATCGCGATGAGCCATGGACTTTGCCTCTTTTTATTGATAATAAAATGATTAATTCTTTTACTGCAGGGCTTTTGAGTTTTTTGATTGATGGAAATCGTACGTTGTTGATTGCCGGGACTCGTTCAAGCGGAAAGACCTCTTTGCTTGGGAGCGTGATGTTAGAGATAATTCCTTCTGTTAGAACTCTTGTGATTGAAGACACTTTGGAATTGCCAGTTGATTCTTTGAGGAAGTTAGGATATAATATTCAGAGGATGAAAGTGCGTAGCGCTTTACTTGAGGCTACGACTGAAGTCGAGGCTGCAGAAGGAATTAGGACTTCTTTGCGTTTAGGCGATAGTGCTTTAATTGTCGGAGAAGTTAGGAGTACTGAAGCCAAAGCTCTTTACGAGGCGATGCGCGTCGGAGCTTTGGCGAATGTTGTTGCCGGGACGATTCACGGAGCTTCGCCCTATGGGGTTTTTGATAGAGTTGTAAATGATTTGGGAGTTCCTGTTACAAGTTTCAAGGCAACAGATATTGTTGCTGTTGCTAATCCTATTAGAACTCCCGATGGTTTGCATTACAAAAAAAGATTAACACAACTTACTGAAGTTAGGAAGCACTGGACAAAAGATCCTGCTGAAGAAAAAGGATTTGTTGATCTTTTGCAATATAATGTTGAGAAAGATGAGCTTGAGCCGACGGACGATTTGATGAACGGAGATTCTGAAATAATCAAGGCGATTGCTGGGACTGTTAAGGGATGGGCTGGAGATTGGGATGCTGTATGGGATAATATTTTGCTGCGCGCGAAGATAAAACAGGAAATTGTTGATATTTCTAGAAAAATACAGATGCCTGAATTGTTGGAGTCGCGATTTAATTCTTTGTCTAACGACATGTTTCACAGAATAAGCGAGAAGATTACTGCTGAAATTGGGCTGCCTGTTTCTGACAGGGTTTTTCCTGAGTGGAAGAATTGGATGGGTGGGCAGATTCGGAAGTTGTAGTTAATTTTATAATTCGGGTAGAATTTTAGGAGTGAAATAGTTTTCTACATTCTTCGCGCATGAATTCTTCAATTAAATGTGGTTTTGGCTCTCCTTTTTGAAGTATTTCTTTTGCTGAAATGTCTATTGTTCTCCATGACCAATCTTGGTTTTCATTATTTTTTCTGTAATCTGCCATATCTTCTGTTTTTGTGCCAGAAATAATTCCTTTCAACTTTGCCCATATTGCAAGAGACGCACACATTGGGCAAGGTTCATGGGTTGTGTATAAAATGCAGTCGTGCAAATGCCTGTGCTTTAATTTTTTAGCTGCTTTTTGTATTGCAATTGCTTCTGCATGATGCAAAGGATTTTGTTTTATTTTTACTGCATTGCCCGATTTAGCAATTATTTTATTATCTTTAACAATAACTGCTCCGATGGCATAATCTCCTTTTTGTTTTGATTTTATGGCTTCTTTAATTGCTATTTTCATGAATTTTTCTTGAGGTTCCATTTAAATTTCTGTTGTTTTTATTTTTTATATTTATCCGCCTAGGCCACTTAAGGCGATTGATGCGAGGCCTGTCAGGGCGAGGGTACTGATGAGAGCTGTTACTAAATAAAGAGTTATTCCGCGCTTTAGGTTTTTTGAGAGGTCGTTTTTTTCCTGGAGCTTGTCTTCGCCAGAATCAACTGTTACTAACGTGCCGGTGAGGATAAAGATTATTTCTACGAGGTAGATGCCGATTGAGATTTGCACGAAGTATGGGGGAATTATGCTTGCGATGTCAAATAAATTGACGATGTTGCCTATTGAACCGATGCCTGCGACTTCTGCGCCTGACCCGCCAGTTAGGTCTGAAAGGCCTTTGAGTTTATTGAGAATTATCGCAATCATTGAAGTAAGACCTATAATTATTCCTGAAAGCAACGGCGCGAGGAAGACCATGTTTGAGCGCATGTCTGAAACGATTTCTGCCAACAGATCTCTTAGTCTATCATTTATTTTTTGGATGTTTTTTACATAGTCTGATATTGACATCATTGAGCGAGCTGCGATTTGGAGACCCTTTTTAACAGATTCGACGAGGATTTTCATTGATGTTGCAATGACTGCTGATGGATAATAGATTATTGCGCCGCGCTGGTTGTTGAAGATTGCCTGTTCGACTGGCATGCCAAATTGCTGGATGTTTTGATTTACCAAAGCGAAGAAGCTTTGGGTTTTTTGGCCTTGAGTTGATTCTGCTACTTTTGAGAAAACGATTTCTGCTGGGACGCCGTCGCCTAATCTGTTTCCTAACTGAAATAGAGTGTTTGTGAATTCGTGCTCTAATTCTTTTGTTTCGTTTCGCGCTTTGATTAATTCACGGGTTTTTAATTTATAAGCTATTCCAAAATATAATGCGACAGAGAGTGGGATGAACAAACTTAGAATCATACCGAGAATGCCGAATGGGCCGACTGTCCTTTCTCCGACTTTCTTAAAGTCAAATAGATATTGATCTTCAAAGAAGGACAGACCGATTTCGCCGAAA
>JBBTAH010000042.1:0-10240 GCA_038044285.1 Nanobdellota archaeon
TAATTAATTACAAAAAATCTGGAAGCTTTTTAGAGCAAACATCCACTGGGACCATTACATCACAAATACAAGGAATTGGACAAGGTGGCCAACAACAAGGAGCTGTATGCGGAAATAATGTCAGAGAAACTGGCGAAGACTGCGACGGCTATGATTTAGGTGGATTAAGCTGTGCTTCACTTGGATATATCAATGGAACACTTAGCTGTAATGGAAGTTGTACATATAATCCAAACTTATGCAATAATCAAACAGGAGCGGGTGAAGGGAACCAGATAAATTTAACTTCTGAGATTTGTAGTGATGGAATAGATAATAACAATAATATTGCTATTGACGACGACGAAGATGACTGCTATACTTTAGGATTAATTTATTATGTTTCAAATGCTGGCAATGATGTTTGGAGCGGAAAAGCGCCGACGTGGAACGGAAGCGATGGGCCAAAGCAAAATATTCCAGCCGCGCAGGCACTTATAACTGCTCTCCCTGCGGGAGGAAAGATTTTGTTTAAGAGAGGAGATACATGGGCAATTTCAACCTTTTTTGGCTTCTCAAATGGGAATGGTGTTGCAAATAACCCGGTCACTGTGGGGGCATATGGAACAGGAAATAGACCCATTTTTAACACCAATGGCGGCTTAGTTATTGGATCTCCTAATCCGACGCAATATTTTGTTTTAGACGGGCTTAATCTAGTTGGAACTGGAATGTCTGTTTCCACTTCTACAGGCTTATTTTTGTGGCATTCAAGCTCTTTACCTCATCACGTTACTATTACCGATATTGCAGTAGAGGGTTATCAAACAGGAATTGTTAATTATGCGAATAACTTTTTGCTCGAAGATTCGATTATACGCAACAATCGTCATATGGGAATATTTACACAAGGTATTGATGTCACTATTAGAGATAACTTATTTGAACATAATTCAGAAAGAGTTGAGCCTCCTAATTTTTTCATACATACGTTTTATGTTTCCCAAGTTCAGAATGGCTTGATAGAAGGAAATACTATTAGAGATACTGTAGATGGGATCAAACTTAGAAGAGGAAATAATGTTACTGTTAGAAATAATACTATTCATGACTCTGATGTTGCCGGCATTCATGGAGGAGGAGACAGTGATGGGCCTGCAAGCAATCACGTTTTTGAGAGGAATTTAATATATGATGTTCGTGATTGCATTACTGTTCAAGGGGAATCTGGAACAGGAGGGGCAATTAATTTTATTATTAGAAATAATATCTGCCATTCTAAAAAAAGCGGAGCTGTTAGTGGTGGGAATTATCCTGGAATGATAAATGTTGCTGGCAGTGCTGTTGTAAACGGATTATATATTTACAATAATATTTTGTATAATATTGGGATAGATAATGGCATTGCTATATCCTATAGCTCTGCGCCGCAGAATTTAGAATTAAGAAATAATATCATTCATAAAGATGATGCTGGTGGGAGTTCAAAAGCTTTAATTGCAACTGGTTTGCAAGGCATAACATTATCAAATAATTTATATTTTCTTACTAATGGCGTACCACTTATACAAAGCGGTTCTACAACTTACGCAAGTCTTGCTGCATTCGCAGCGGCATTTCCTGGCCAGGAAAGTGGGAGTTTGGAAGCTGATCCTTCATGGATAAGCCCGCCAAGCAACTTCCATTTACAATCTGGAAGTCCTGCGATTGATGCAGGTTTTAACGTTGGATTAACCGTGCCAAATGATTTTGATGGTGTGAGCAGGCCTCAAGGAGCTGGCTACGACATTGGACCTTATGAGCCTTGATTTTTTTGGGCATTTATGTTTTTGATGAAGATTAGTAAGATATTTAATATGTTATTTTAATAGATGAACATGAAAGTTGAAGAAAAAGTAAGGAGCTTTTTGCAGAAGATAAAAAAAGATAATAAAAAAATAAATGCTTTTCTTGAGGTGCGCGGTGAAAAAGAGTTGCTTGACGAGGCGCGACGGTTGGATGCCAAATCTCCAGGACAGCGTGGGCGGCTTCATGGGCGAATTATTGGTGTAAAGAGTAATATTAATGTTAAAGGTTTGCATGCTTCGTGTGCTTCTCTTACTTTGAAGGATTATGTTTCTGCTTATGATGCGACAGTTGTTGAGAAGATAAAGAAAGAAGATGGTTTGATAATTGGAATGTGCAATTGCGATGAATTTGCTTGTGGCTGGACTGGCGAGACTTCTGCTTTTGGAAGAGTTGATAATCCTGTTATTCCCGGACATGTGCCAGGCGGCTCTTCTTCTGGGAGTGTTGCTGCTGTTGCTGCTGGCTTTTGCGATATGGCTTTAGGAAGTGATACTGGGGGCTCGATAAGAGTTCCTGCTTCTTTTTGCGGAGTTGTTGGTGTAAAACCTTCTTATGGATTTGTTTCTCGCTATGGCTTGATTGATTTGTCTATGTCGCTTGACCAAATTGGACCAATTGCTAAAAATATTTCTGATGCTGCGCTTTTGCTTGATGTTATTCGCGGCGAAGATGATAAGGATACTAAAACTTTTTATTCGGAAAAATTGGTTTTGAAAGATTCAACAAAAATTAAAATTGGCATTGTTGGAGTTGAGAGTATTGATAAGGAAGTTGAGAAATTTGTTAATGGTTTTGTTGGCAAGCTAATTAAAGAAAAAAAGTGGAGTAGGCGTGATGTTGAGATAAAGCATATTGACTTAGCTATCCAAACTTATCACCCCTTAGTTTGGACTGAGTTTTTTTCTGCCACTCGTCGTATGGACGGGCGTCGTTACGGAAAGAAGATTGATGATGTTGCTGGGGCGGAGGTTTTGCGGCGTTTAACTGGAGGGAGTGAGATTTCTAAAGAGGAATTTGCCGGGCAGTATTATCAGAAAGCTTTGCACGTCATAGTATTGATAAAAAATGAATGTGAGCAGGTTCTTAAAAATGTTTATTGTTTGATTTCCCCGACTGTTCCTGTTTTGCCGTGGAAGTTTGGCGTGAAGGTTTCTCTTGATCAGTTATATGCTGTTGATGCTTTGACTATTCCTGGCAATTTGGCGGAGATTTGCGCGGTTTCAATTCCTGTTGGAAAAATTGATGGGAAGCCTATTGGACTACAGGTAATGTGCGGCAAGGGCGAAGAGGCCAAGATGATGAGTATTGCGAGAGAGATTGTAGGTTTTGCTTTACCATAATTATTAAATTTGAGAATTAAGATTGTCTATCTTTAATTCTGAGTGCATCTTGTTTTTTATCAGATAATAATCACTTTCGATCATTCTTTTTTTATTTACTGTTTTGTAGTCCAGTTTTTCATCGGTTTTGGCGCTCACAAAGATAAGTAGAAAAGTATGCATTATCTTGTCGCCTTTTTTTGCTTGCTCAAGTGAAACAGAGTGGGTCTTGAGGTATTTACATTTAATTCCATATTTTTCTGATATTATTCTATGTGTTGCTTGTTTAATTGTCTCTCCAGCAATTATCCTTCCTCCAGGCATACACCATTTATTATTGTTGAATGGTCTTTTGCTTCTTTTGATTAGAAATATTTTTTCTTTGTTAGATATAGCTATTAAAATTATTGCTAAAACTGAGTTCTTATCGCTTATGTGTGGAATTGTTAATTCTTGTTTATCTGAAAGAGAATATCTTTCTTTTTCCTTTTTTATAAATCCCTCCTTTACTAATTTCTTAAGATGGTAGGCTATTTTATTGGATCGCTCTGGGATTTTCTTTTCTATTTCGTTAAATTTTAGCTTTTTATCGTATAAAAAAAGATTGATTATCTTTTCTTTCATTGCTCAAATTTTTTGAGGAACTATTTAAATATAATTCTTCTGAAGTTCCATTATGTATAACAATAATTTAACTCATTATATTGTTGTAACTGGCATTTTAGTTAAAGATGGAAAATATCTTATTGTCAAACGTGCTAATTGGGAAAAAGCATTTCCCGGAAAGTGGACTTTTCCTGGGGGGAAGCTTGAAGTTTTGGATTATGCTTTACGAAAAAAAGATACATCTGATCATTGGTATAATGTTTTGGAGAATCTACTTGAAAGAGAATTAAAAGAAGAAATTGGTCTAGAAGTGAAAAATATAAATTATGTTGCAAGTATGGTGTATATACGACCTGATCAGGTTCCTTGCCTGATAGTTAATCTTTCTGCTAATCTTAAAGATCCCAATCAGCAAATAGTTCTCTGTAATGCTCTTACAGACTTTGCTTGGGTAGATTTAGGTGATGCAAAGAATTACGATCTTATAGAAGGAATTTATGAGGAATTGCAAGTATTTGATAAAAAGCTTAAAGGTGAGAAAATAGATAGAGTTCTAATATAGATATTATTAAAAAGATTTTTCACTAATTGTTTTCATGAATATCGCTAATGTTAAAGTTGACTTTTTAGGACATGCTGGATTTTTGTTTAGTTTTAAGGGAAAGACTTTTGTGATTGATCCTTATCATGTTTCTGATAATGCTAATAAAGCAGATATAATTCTGATTACGCATGGGCATCCCGACCATTGCAGCATTAAGGATGTGCAGAAGCTCGCTAAACCGGGAGCTGTTGTTTTGTGTCCGGTTGATTGTCAGAGCGCTTTGCTTAAGATTAAAGAAATTAACATAGATATTGCTGAAGTTGGAGATGTTATTGATTTGGGATTTGCGAGAGTTGAATGCGTTCATGCTTATACTCTTGTTAATCCGAAACATTCCAAAGAGGAAGGATGGCTTGGGTATATTGTGAAAATGGGAAAAATAATATTTTATTTTGCAGGCGATACTGATTTTATTCCTGAAATGCAGCATTTAACTGGGCATGGCAAGAAGGAAAATACTTTTGTTGCTTTTTTACCAGTTGCTGGTGATGTTGTTATGGGTGTTAAATCTGCTGTTGATGCTGCTACAATGCTCAATCCTACGCTGGCGATTCCGATGAGCTATGGAGCGGGGTTATATGGCACTGAAAGAGATGCACAATTGTTTGTTGAACTATGCAAACAAAATGGAATTAATGCGCAGATGCTGCCAAAGATTTAAAAAGTAAGTTTTTGTCTTTTTTTCATGAATAATGTGAGAGCTCAGTCTTAATTGATTTTTTATAGCTCTTGCTTTTTTATTTAACATGGTTTCTAAAAATAATAATTTAAATGAAAATGCTGCGCGGGAGAATTTGCTTCGGAATAGTGAGGAGCCTGTTGGCTTGAAGATTGAAGGATATGATTTTAATAATGGAATTAACTATGAAGAGATTGTTAAGAGCTTTGAAAGTAGTGGGTTTCAGGCAACCCAATTATCGAAAGCGATTTCAATAACGCGGAAAATTATTTTCGAAGGCGCTTTCATATTTTTAGGATATACTTCTAATATGGTTTCTTCTGGGTTGCGCGAGGTGATTAGGTTTTTAGTTGAACACAAAAAAGTTGATGTTTTGGTTACGACTTGCGGCGGAATTGAAGAAGATATTATAAAATGTTTGGGGGATTTTAAATTGGGAGAATTTAATGCTGATGGTGCAACTCTCAGAAAAAAAGGGATAAATCGCATAGGAAATATTTATGCTCCAAATTCAAGATATGTTGCTTTTGAGAAATTTGTGCAGCCGATTTTGGAAGAGTTGTATAATGAGAAAAAAACAATTACTGGTTTGGAGCTGATTTGGAAATTGGGCGAGAAGATTAATGACAAAAATAGTATTTATTATTGGGCGTGGAAAAATAAAATTAAAGTTTATTGTCCTGCTTTGCTTGATGGGGCTTTAGGAGATAATATTTATTTTTTTAAGTTTAAGCATGAAGATTTCAAGATTGATATTACTGATGATGTTGTTTGGTTTAATAATACTACGATTGGCTTGCGCAAGAGTGGGGCTATTATTTTAGGTGCTGGCGTTGTTAAGCATGCGATTTTGAATGCTAATATGCTGCGAAATGGTTTGGATTATGCCGTTTATATTAATACTTCTCAGGAATTTGATGGTTCGGACGCGGGGGCTTTGCCTTCTGAGGCTGTTAGCTGGGGGAAGATTTTGCCTGACGCTTTGAGCGTTAAGGTTTTTGCGGATGCGACGATTGTTTTTCCGATATTGGTTGCGGAGAGCTTTGCTAAAGAAAGATAGCTATCTTTCTATTTCCACTGCTGCGTATTGCGCGCCTTTTTTTAGAAGGGCTTTGGGCTTTCTTACTTTTATTTTAATTCTTAGGATGTTAAATTTTTGTTTTATTTGTTGGGCAAGAGTTTCTGCTATGCATTCAATTGTTGCAAATTCTTTTTGGAGAAGCATAATAATTTCCTTACAGACTGTTGAATAGTTAATTGTGTCATTTATGTCATCACTTATGCCTGATTTTCTGAGATCTGTGAATAAAATAATATCTATTAAGAGTGCCTGTTTGTCCGAACGCTCTTCACAGCTTATTCCAATGTTGCTTTCTACTTTTAAGTTTTTTATAATTATTTTATCCATTTTTTCTTTGCCTTAGAATTATAGAATATCTTTCTTCTTCTACTTGATCAATGCAATGAAACGGTCTATGTGTGTTTTCTTTTGGGTTGCGTGGAGCACGCATGAGCAGGAGGTCTCCCGCGCTTAATTCTAATACTGTTGCTCCAATTTTTGTCCTTCCTCTACAAACTAAAAACCGAGCTTTTCCTGTTATTGATAATATTGAAATTAGATTGACATCTCGCGCATAGTCTTGATGCGGTGAAATGCCTTCTGCTTGTTCTTGATAATGATGGACCCCTACAGAATTTATTTCTGGTTCTATTTCAAACTTTGCAGGCTCTTTTAATTTTCTATAAAGTAAATTATATTCGTTACATAATTGTATTAATAGAGATTCTGTTGGAAAATCATTGCCCTCTGGCTCGCCGAAATATAACGCACTAAATTGTTGCGTTACTTGGCCTTCTCTTTGCGGTGCTTCTGCAAGATGTAATGTTTTTATATAATCTAAAATTTTTTGCATGGTAGTATCGCGTAAAAATTCTGGTATGGTTGCGATTCCGTTATGGTTTGGGCCATATATTCTTGCTATTTTTTCAGCATCGAATTGGTTGGAGTTTAGCAATTTCATAAACTTGACATGCTTTTTGCAACTCTTCTACTTTATCAGTTTTTTCCCAGGTGAACTCTGGCAGATTTCTGCCGAAATGACCATATGAAGCTGTTTTTTGAAATATTGGTCTTTGCAATTTTAGATTTTCTATTATTGCCCCTGGCCTAAAATCAAAGACTTTTTTTACTGCTTCTATTATTTTTTCTTCTGGAATTTTGTTTGTATTGAATGTGTCGACGTTAATTGAAGTTGGTTGTGCTATGCCAATTGAATAGCTTATTTGCGCTTCGCATTTTTCTGCTAATTGCGCAGCGACAATGTTTTTTGCAACATGGCGAGCGATGTATGCACCTGAACGGTCAACTTTAGAAGCGTCTTTTCCAGAGAAGGCGCCGCCGCCATGTCTGCCTGCGCCGCCGTAAGTATCCACTATTATTTTTCTGCCTGTTAGGCCTGTGTCGGCTTGCGGACCGCCGATGACGAAACGACCTGTTGCGTTAATATGGATTTTTGTGTTGGGAGTTATCCATTTTCCACATACTGGATTAATTACTTGATTGAGAATTTCTTTTCTTAGCTTTTCTTCTGAGATTGATTCGAGATGCTGCTGTGCTATTACTATTGCAGTTATTTCTTTTGGTTTTCCGTTGATGTATTTTACTGACACTTGGCTTTTGCCGTCAGGACCTAGGCCTTGAATTATGCCTTTTTTTCTGACTTCTGCCATCTTTTCTGTTAGTTTGTGGGCTATTGTTATTGGCAGAGGCATTAATTCAGGGGTTTCGTTGCAAGCAAAGCCGAACATGAGGCCTTGATCGCCTGCGCCTTGGTTTAATTTGTTTTTATAATTGTCCACGCCTTGGGCTATGTCTGGGCTTTGTTCGCTTAGAGAGTTTATTATTTTACAATCTTCATAGCTTGTGCCAAACTCTTTATTGGTGTAGCCTATTTTTTTCAATACCTTTCTTGCTATTTCTTCTGCGTTTATTTTTGCGTTTGTTTTTATTTCGCCGGCTATGTGAATTATATCTTTAGTTGCGAGGCACTCTGCTGCGCATCTGCTTTCTGGATCTTGCTTTAGAAGCTCGTCTAGGATTGCGTCGCTTATTTGGTCGCATATTTTATCAGGGTGACCTTCTGTTACTGATTCTGATGTGAAGTATGTTATTGTCATTTTAGTGATATTTCTCTTTTAAATCCAAGCCCATTTCTTTTGCTGCTCTTCTACATATTTCTTTTCCTAGCTCGTTCATTTCACCCGCATTTAACGATGGTTTTTTGGGAGCGATGCCATGATATCCTGGAGTCAGAAAATCCCCTGTTAGAATTCTCCATACTGATCCTGCCACGTTCATTTGATACTCTTTTAAAAAATCTTCATTAGTTATCGGCACTATAAACTCTCTTTCTAAAATCGCTTTTTGTCTGTGCATCGTTTTGTTTTCCCACTCCAGCGCTCTTAGAGCATCTGTTAACGATAATGGCTCTACTACTTGTTCTGAAAATGGGTGTTTTGTTCTTATCCCTAGTGCTCCTTGTCTTTTTCCAACACCGTTAAATAAATTTGTTAGTTCATCATTTGTCCAGGCGTGGGCTGCTTCATGAGAGATTGACCATAGTAAACTATATGAAGGATCTGGATTGCCTGCAGAAGTGATATCTTGTGGTTGATATACCCAGATTCCGTTGGTTTGGTAATTTGCTCTCTTAAAATCTGGTGGACTAAATCCTCCTTTTAAGTCTGGTCCAAAAACATGATATTTCCAACCTTTATTTTCTAGCCAGGCTTTAACAAATTGCTCAACTTTAGTATATTGTTCTTGGGCATCTTCTTTTCCTCTACTTAATCTGATTATTAGGCTGTTTAGTTTAAAATGATTTCTTTCGTCAAATGTTTCCCTGTCTTTTATTGAACATCCGAATAATCTATATAATTTTAGTGCTTCTGTTATATCTTGCTTTTGAGTCCTATCTAAATTTAAATTTTCTAGCATAAGTCTTTTTTATTTTCAATATATAAATAATATCATGATTAAAATATTCCAATAGGAATATTTATAAACTTAATTTTTTGATTAGTTTTATGGTTTTTGATATTACTCATATTCGCAAAATTAGGAAACAATTGGATATGACTCAACACGCTTTGTCTAAGGAGATTGGGATAAGCCAGTCCATGGTTGCTAAGATTGAATCTGGCAGGCTTGATCCTACATATTCGTATGTTAAAAAAATTGAAGAAGCTTTATCTAGATTAACAAAGCATGAGGAAAAAGAAGCAAAAGACATTATGTGTGAGAAAATTTACTCTGTCAAGAAAGATGAAAAGATTAGAAATATAGTTAATTTGATGGAAAAGTACGAAATTTCACAAGTTTTAGTAGAAAAAAATAGCAATTTTATTGGGTTGGTTACTGAAAGAGCTTTACTTGGGTTAGATACAATTAATTTAATGGAGAAAAAAGCTAGCGATGTTATGATTGAAAGTCCGCCTGTTGTTGATTTGCATGCTAAATTAGGCATTGTTGTCGGGCTTTTGAAGTTTTATCCGCTTGTATTAGTTAAAGAAAATGTCAAAATTGTTGGAGTAGTTACGAAATCTGATGTGATTAAGAGCTTGAAATAAAAATTTAGTATACATTAGTATACTTTATAGAGAATCTTGAAAAATTGAGAAGTAACCAAATTCTCTAAGAAGAAATTTGAACTAATAATGTAAACAATGGGTTTATTCAAAGTTCTCTAACAAAAATTTGATAAAATTATTGTTTTTTTCATAAAATTTATAGTTTGATATGTATGTTTTGCTTAATAGACAAATATTTAAAGAAAAGATTTCTAATTAGAATCATAAAATTGAAAGGAGGTATGAAAAAGAAATAAATGGTTCTTGATTTTGCAAAAGAAGCGATTCAGAATGCCTCGACGCATAGCATTAATTTTGACGAGCTGCGGGCCGGGAAAGCTAACATCAAGGTTTTTGGTGCTGGCGGAGCCGGATGCAATACAATCACTTGGTTATTTAACAAGGGAATTAATGGTGCGACGATTTACGGCATCAATACTGACGCTTTACACTTAAGCATAACAAAAGCTGACGAAAAAATTCTTATCGGAAAAGAATTGACTCGCGGTCTTGGTTGTGGAGGATATCCTGCAAAAGGTCGAGAAGCAGCAAAAGAATCTGTCTCGGAGTTGAAGA
>JBBTAH010000043.1:0-1173 GCA_038044285.1 Nanobdellota archaeon
ATTCTTGGGCATCTGTGGTTCCTGATTCTCTTTTGATGGAAGAATCTTTGAATGGGAAAGGAATAATTATTAAAGTTGTAAATGACTGTAGATTTGGGATTTTATCTGAAGAAGAGGTGCCTAATCCTCCGGGACTTGATAATGCATAAAAAAGGCTTAAGTGGATGGGTTTGGATTTTGATATTAATTTTGATAATTGGACTTGCTATTGGAATTTATTTTGCATTTGATAGTGCTGATATCTCTTCGCTACCGCAACCGCCTTTACCTCCTTCTTAATCGCAAGTTTTAAACAAAAAAATTTTGGGAAATTTCAGATTTAAATATTCCAAGAATACAAGCGGAATATTTAAAAACCCTTAATTTATAGAAATATGAAATTAACAAATACTTTCGAGACGATTACGATTATTCTCGATTGTTTTGAAGGATTACATGGATAAAATTAACGAAGCTCACGAAGAATATGAGGATTTTGGCGCTGAACCTGACAGCCGCACGGTTGTTGTTCCTGGAGAGATAATTGCTTCTGGAGAAGACCTTCTTCCTGGAGAAAGTGTCCGCCGAGAGGGAAATGATTTGATTGCCTCACGATACGGTGTTGCTGAAAAAATTGGCAGAGTTGTGAAGATTATTCCGCTTTCTGGCACGTTTATTCCGAGAAGAAATAATGTTGTGATTGGCAGAGTGACTGATATTGTTCATAGTGGCTGGCTTATTGATATTGACTATGCTGCAAACGGGTTTTTGCCTCTTATGGAAAGTCCGAGGTTTGTAAACAAACATGAAATGGATCAGTTTTTAGCAATTGGTGATATGGCCGCCGCAAAAATCTGGAGCGTGAGTCCGAAAGGAATTGATTTGGCTATGAAAGGAAAGGGGCTTGGAAAACTTGAGGGAGGATTTGTTTTTAGAATAAATCCGTCGCGAGTGCCTCGTGTCATTGGAAGGGAAGGAAGCATGATTAATTTGATAAAAGAAATCACTGGATGCAATATCACTATCGGACAAAACGGATGGATTTGGGTGCACGGCGATGATATTGATGCTGAAATTAAAGCGCGCAAGGCTATTGAATTCATTGCCGATAAAGTTTTAGTTTCTGGACTAACTGAACAGGTTGAAGCTTGGTTCAAGGAGAATAAATAAGATGAAATCAATTACATTACAAAG
>JBBTAH010000044.1:0-2304 GCA_038044285.1 Nanobdellota archaeon
ACTTGTTGTGGTGGATTGTGATGATAAATGTGCTTGTTGCTTTGATGAATATGCTTCCTGTTGCGATTCTTGATGGCGGGCGCTTTTTCTACCTGACAATCGCAGGGATTACTAAGAGCGACGAGTGGGGTAAGAAAATTTATTCATGGATGACTTGGTTTATTTTGATTTTAATTTCTGTGATGATGGCGAAGTGGTTGATTAATTTGTTTTAATTAATCCATTTAATCCCTATTCAAACCATATTCCATACCAACATAAAAACTTAGATTTTTCAAATGCTCTATAAGTTCTTCTCTACTGCTTTGTGCTAAAATATCGGGAAATCTATCTCCTAAAAAAGCAAGGATATTGCCTGATACGTCAATAAGATATTGTTTAAGACAGGTTCCGTATTTTTTCTCGAATAATGCAGTATAATCTTCTCCTGTTTCTCTTGACTTTTTTAGTGCTTCCTTCATAAAAGGAGTAGCTAAATCTTCCATATGCATTCTCGCGTCAAGACCTTTGCTTCTAAACCATTCAAGAGCAGAATTAAACTTTTTTCTGGGGTTTTCTTCTCTAAAATTAACCATATTAATTTAGTTTATTATTTCAATTCCGTTTTTTGTAAAAGCAACCAAGCGAATTCCTACTGGAATTGACAATAATGCGCTGATTAAAGCCATGTGCTCTTTGCCTGTGCCTGATGCGATTGAAAGATTTACATCAAAACCTTCAAACTTTTTTCTTAATTTGTTGATTATGTCTTCTTTTAATTCAACCAAGGGTTTTGAGGCGTCTACTGTGACGATTTCTGTTTGTTTTGAAGACTCGTAATCGTCTGCGGATTTGGATTTAACTAAAATAATTCTCTCCCAATCGCCTCTGTTGATTAGGCCTGTGACTTGACCCCAATTTTCTTTATCATCTCCGAGGAAAGCTACTAATTCCATTTTCGTTTTGTGTGGGGTAGATTTATAATCATTGTTGTTGTTGATTTTTTATGGTTAGGGACGTACCTATACACGAGATTACTCTGCGGAAATATGAAAAACCTTATGATTCTTCTAAGCGAGAGCTTGTTAGAAAAATTTGCTTGAGCTTGGGGCTTTTGCAACCCGGAGATTCGCGAGATGTTGTGGTTGACATTTTGCTTGTTCTTGATGATGCGCGCAAGGACAAGAAAGAATTGACTTCTTTTGAAGTTGTTGATTTAGTGACTAAAAAAAGGCAGGAGCATTCTCTTGAAGTTAGGGGAATTGCAGAAAGTAATATACGCAGGCAATTGAAAAGATTACGCGACTTGATGCTCGTTGACAAAAAGAATAATTTATATAATATTTCGGAGTTTGCTTCGTTGCATGAATTGTTTGAGCAAAAAATTGAGCAGTTTTTGATTCCGCAGACTATTGGGAGAATTAAGGAATATTTAGGAATGCTGGAAAAACGATAAATTTATATCTTATATTTGTATGAATTAACTATATGAAGGAATTAACTGATTTTGATGCTAAAAAGATACCTATGAAGATGATTGGCCGGGCCGATTTCAGAGAGATTGTTCAACATAACGAAATGTTAAGAAGGAGGAGGATATTTATATTTCTTGATTTCTTAGCTGTAATCTCAATTATAATTGGATTTTTATTATATAAATTAAATTACTATACAGAATCTTATTTTGCATTTGGAATTGCTTTATTAATAATTTTATATTTTGTTTTTAGAAAAATTAATAACAAAAAAAAGAGGGATTCTTTTATAAAAAATAGAAGATTTAGAAATGGACAAAGAGGGAGAAGATTTAGAAGAAGGCGATAGGCAATAAATTTATAAACCGCTTTTCGCAACACGATTTGTCATTAAACTACGTCTTTGGCTCTCTTTTTCTGGGAGTTGAAGCATACCGTAGGAGACGCAAATGGAATTGAAAGAAGCATTAGCTGAATTACGTAAGGAGAAGGAACGGAAGTTTGTCCAGACTGTTGATTTAATTGTAAATCTGAAAGGGCTTGATTTCAAAAAGACTAATATTTCTACTGTTGTTCCTGTGCCACATAAAGTTAAGGAGAAAAAAGTGTGCGCGTTTCTGAATGCTAAGAGTGAGATTGTTCCTACAGTGACGAAGGCGGAGTTTACGAAATATAACGACAAGAAAGCTTTGAAAGTTTTAATTAAGAAATATGATTCATTTATTGCGCACGCACCTCTTATGCCTGCTGTTGCAACCACTTTTGGAAAAGTTTTAGGGCCGACTGGAAAAATGCCATCGCCGCAGCTTGGAATTATGATGCATGACACTCCTGAAGAAATAAGAAACAC
>JBBTAH010000045.1:0-381 GCA_038044285.1 Nanobdellota archaeon
CATACAATTGATTAGATTCTATTTCACCAACTCTTAACTCAAAAGGCGTTTCTCCAAGCACACCTTCGCGAATATTAACTTTAATCTTCCCAGATAAAGAGCGATTCTCAAGCAATTTAATTTCTTCAGAAGTAAGTTCAATGTCAAATTCCCATTCCATAGATGAAGCGCGCATCATCACAAATAGATAAATTATTTTTAAATAATCCTATTGCAAAACAATACCTTTAAATAAATAAAACCCGTCTTATCAAAGAGATGGTGAAATTACTTGAGCAGCTAATCAATCTTCAAGGAATAAGCGGCAACGAGTCAGCAGTCCGCAATTTTATTATCAAAGAGGCAAAAATATGGTAATGATTGCTCAACTCAAAGATAAAA
>JBBTAH010000045.1:391-2716 GCA_038044285.1 Nanobdellota archaeon
ACGTTTCAGTTGATAAAATGGGTAATATCATCGCCAGAAAAAAAGGCACGATCCCTTCAGTAATGTTTCTCGCACACATGGACGAAATAGGTTTAATGGTCAATTCAATCGACCAAGACGGCAAAATCCACATCAGCAACATCGGCGGTATTGACCCAATAGTCCTAATAGGCCACAGAGTGGAAATACAGTCAAAAAAAGGTCTAATGAACGGAATAATTACAACAAAAGAAATCCTGAACGACAAAGACGCATTAAAAAAAATAAATATTGATAGCTTGTTTGTTTTCACAGGGCTAAACAAAAAAGGCCTGGAAAAAGAGGGCGTTAAAGTAGGAAGCTACATTTCATTTTCTAAATCCTCAAACTTTTGCACTTTAGGCAGCAAAGAAATCATCGCCGGAAAAGCTCTTGATGACAGAATCGGCTGCTACATTCTTCTGGAAATAATGCGCAGAATGAAGACTAAGCATGAAGTCACTTTCGTTTTTACAGTTCAGGAAGAAGTAGGACTATACGGTGCGAAGGCGTCAGTTTTCAATCTAAATCCAGACTACGCAATCGCTGTTGACGTCACTGGTCACGACGAAGAAAGTGATAGGATGCTATTCGGCAGAGGACCATTCATAACTTTCAAAGACGCAGAAATGCTCGGCAACAAATGCCTTAATGAGGCCTTAGAATCAGTAGCAAAAAAATTAAAAGTAAAACTTCAGAGGGAAGTCAGCGACGCAGGAACAACAGATGCAACATCCATTTTCGCAGCAAAAGGCGGTGTGCCGTCAGCAGTTTTAGGAGTCTGCGTCGCAAACATCCACACGACGCTGTGCGCAGCTCATCTCAAAGATATTGAAGACGCAATAAATATTCTGTCAAATTTTCTAACAAAACCGCCGGCAAAATGCTGGGATTAAGTTATCAAAGAGTCAAGACGAAAAGGTTGAACGGGTAGCTGAATAATTCTTACTTCCTGAACATAACCATTTCTATTAGTTGCCTGATCAACGTTGCATCCATCACCACAATAATTTGGATCTTTTATTAGACAGATAAGTGCATCAATAAATCTTCCATGTAAGGTATGGTCGTTGTTTGGGTCATCCATAGGCTTACGTTCTCCTCGTTGGTATATGCCACCCACTAAACACCAATAAGCAACTTTATCTAATCTGTGAGCCATTGGTGATTGAGTTGGCTCTCTTTCACCAGGTAGTAATTCATGAAAATCTGGTTTTGTTCTTGCAAGATAGGCACGAATTCTATCGGAAATAACAGACATTAGATTAGAAGAATTTTTCATCTTTTTAAAGTATTAGATACTTCAAAGAAACTATTCCTGAAGCATACAAACATTTTTTAACACCCCCCCTATTCTACAGAAGAAGAGGCAAACATGGAACTAAAAGAATTCACCGACGACATCGGTCCTGAAAAAATAGTTGAAATGTACGATCCTTTGACGGGCATGCTCGGCTTTACAGTAATTGACAACACAGCAAGAGGCCCGGCAAAAGGAGGAATAAGAATGACACCAACAGTTGACGTAAAAGAAGTTTTCCGACTCGCAAGAGCAATGACCTTCAAGAACGCGCTCGCGGATTTGCCATTCGGCGGCGGCAAAAGCGGAATAATTTACAACAAAGAAACAGATGCAGACAAAAAGGAAAAATTCATCCAGTCATTTGCAAGAGCCCTGAAAAATTTAGTTCCTTCAGAGTACATTGCCGGCCCGGACATTAGCACAACAGAAAGAGAAATGAAGACTTTCGTAGAAGCGCACGGAAACTTCAATGCAGCAACAGGCAAGCCAAAAGATTACTGTACAACGCTCAATGGAAAAAAAGTTTGCGGCTTGCCTCACGAATTAGGCAGCACAGGCCTCGGTGTGAATTACGCGACTCAAGTCGCGCTCAAGCACGCAAAAATTCCAATTGAAGGCGCAACAATAGCAATAGAGGGCTTCGGCAACGTCGGCTCTTTCACTTTTAAACACCTAGAAGAAGCCGGCGCCAAAATCGTTGCAATCAGCGACTCAAAAGGCTGTCTTTATAACGAAAAAGGTTTATCTTTCAAAGAAATAGAGCATATAAAATCATCAAAAGGCACAGTCACAGCAGGTAAGGGGAGAATCTTACCATCTCACAAATTATTCGAACTCCCAGTCGACGTTTTAATTCCTGGAGCGCTTCCAGATGTTATAACGCGGCAAAACATGAACTCAGTTCAGGCAAAAATAATTGTTGAAGCGGCAAATATCCCAATTCCTTTAGACATTGAAAAAGAGATGTCAAAAAAGCATTTGATAGTGCCAGACTTCGTTGCAAA
>JBBTAH010000046.1:0-1384 GCA_038044285.1 Nanobdellota archaeon
CTCCGAGGTTCATTGCTGCTGGCTTTCCTGCCCCTTTATCTTTTAAGATTTTTATTTGTTTATTCTTGATTGAGACTTTTTTTGCTGCCTCTAAGGTTTCTTTGTCAGGAGCTACAACTAAAATTTCGTCTTTTTTTGAGATTTGCTTTTCTATTGCGGAAATTGCTTTTCCGATGGTTCTTGGCTCTTTGAAAGCTGTTATTATTACTGATATTGCCATAATTTTACGAAGTAGCTGGGTTTTTAAATATGGTGCGACTTGCTAAAATATGAGAGTAAAATATGTTTTTTCGAGCAGGCGTACGCGGAAGATTGACCCGCACAACAAGCACAGACAGGAGTATCCTGAACTAGCTAAGGAAGTTATTTCTGCTTCTGATGTTATTTTTGAAGTTTTGGATGCGAGGTTTGTTGACCAAACTCGCAATAAAGGGCTTGAAGAGTTTGCCCGCGAACAGGGCAAAAAGATAATTTATGTTATCAATAAAGCTGATCTTGTTAAGGAAAAAAATGCTTTGGAGCTTGAGCCACATATTTTTGTTTCGACTATTGTTAATACTGGACGACGCGCTTTGCGCGCGTTGATACGGATTGAAGCGAAGCGCGCTGCTCGGAAGATTCGTGAAGAACCATCTGACGAAAAAGAGCATTTGGAAATACAAAAACAGGGGGTTGGATATAGAAAGTTTTTGAAGATTGGCAAAGAGATTCACGTCGGAGTGATTGGCTATCCTAATGTTGGAAAGAGCTCGCTGATAAATATGCTTTCCGGAAAAGGCGCTGCGCGAACTTCGCCGCGCGCCGGATTTACGCGCGGAATTCAGAAAGTCAGATTCGCACGCGGTATTTTGCTGCTTGATACACCTGGAGTTATGAGCGATGAAGACGCAGCCGCTTCGCAGAGTGCACATCTTAAAAAACACGCGATTATTGGCGTGCGCACTTATGATTCTATGAAAAATCCTGATTTTATTGTTGCTGAAATAATGCACGAACATCCTGGACTGTTTGAATCGTTTTATGAAATTAATGCTGATGGCGACGCTGAAGTTTTACTTGACGAGCTTGGCCGCCGCTGGAGATTTTTAATTAAGGGCGGCTTAGTGGATATTGACAGAACTGCGCGCCTGGTTTTGAAAGATTGGCAGGAAGGGAAGATAAGAGATAGACACAGGCAGCCTGATAAGTTTATATAGACTTTTATATTAACAGTAAAAAGATGGATGTTACTTTAACTGCTGGGCTTTTAGGCGCTGTTGGCGGCCTGACAAGAGGCGTGGTTGGACTGTTGAAGGCATTGTCTATGCGCAGGCGCATTATATGGTCTTATTATTTAATTACTGTTTTGATTGCAGTGATTATCGGTGTTTTTGTCGGGATAGTC
>JBBTAH010000047.1:0-1390 GCA_038044285.1 Nanobdellota archaeon
TTGATTTAAAGATAGCAGCGGAGAACCTATTAGTCGCGAAGCGAAACCTTATATTTCCAAGCGGTATTTTAGCAATAGGAATGATACTTATCTTGGGAATTATGTTTGTCAAAGAAACAATGGCAAGGTCCCTTTTAGTTCTACTTGTTCTTGCACTTGTATTCTATGACCTTTATAGATTCGGTATAAAATTTACACCTTTTACAACGCCCGATTACTTTTACCCGCAAACGCGGTTGATAGAATTTTTGCAAAAAGATATGAGCATATTTAGAATTGCCTCAAATGATTCAAGAATCTTCCCACCCAATTTTTCGACCTTTTATAAAATTCAATCGATAGAGGGTTATGACCCGCTTTACCTTAAATCTTACGCCGAACTCATAGCCGCATCAGAGAGACAAGACCACAGTATAAAGCTACCCTATGGATTTAACAGAATTATTACGCCTCATAACATAGACTCGCCTATGATCGATTTACTAAATGTAAAGTATATACTTTCGTTGTCAGATTTAAGTTCTCCGAAACTCAAGAAAGTTTTTCAGGAAGGACAAACCCGAATTTATGAAAATACTAACGTTTTCCCAAGAGCGTTTTTCGTTGGAGAGACAATAAGAGCGGACAATAATGAGGAGACAATAAGAAAAATGTTTAGTGAAGATTTAAGTAAAGTTGCTCTTGTTTCAAAAGGAGATGCAGAGAGAAATAATTATGTTGTTGGTCAAGTTCGTATAGTAAAATATGACGAAAACCGAATAGATATAGAGTCCGAAAATGAAGGCGATGGGTTTCTGATTCTAACCGATGTGTACTACCCCACTTGGAATGCCGAAATAGATAAAGTAAAGACTGAAATTTATAAAGTGAACCACGCGTTTAGAGGGATTTTTGTTCAAAAAGGTAAGCACAAAATATCTTTTTATAATTCAATATTTTAATTATGAGTGTTGATGTGGTAATTCCAAACTATAACGGGTTTGAACTCGTAAAAGAGAATTTGCCAAAAGTTATTGAGGAGGCTAAAAGATATGGAGGATCAATAATCATAGTTGATGATGGTTCGAATAAAGATGAGTTCGAGAGTCTTTCGAATTTTGTAAAGGATAAAAATATTTTGTTGTTGCGAAACGAAAGAAATTCAGGATTCTCCTCAGCCGTTAACAGAGGAATGTCGAAATCAAATTCCGATTTCGTAGTACTCCTGAACACCGATGTTCTCCCCGAGGATAATTTTTTAGACGCAGCTATCAAAGATTTATTGTCGGACGGAAATTTATTTGGGTTAGGATTCATGGACAAAAGTGTTGAGGACGGAAAGACAATTTTGCGGGGCCGAGGACTTGCGAAATGGGAAAAGGGCTTCTTAGTTCATAGGCGTGGAGAAGTT
>JBBTAH010000048.1:0-1157 GCA_038044285.1 Nanobdellota archaeon
CCAACTAAAAATTGAGAAGCCGACTAAAGGTTGTACTGTTGCATCTTGCGACACAATTGATGGGCCAATTGTTAAGCTAAAGAATGGTTCTGTTTTGAAGGTTAAGAGTTATGATGCGGGAAAGAAAGTTTTACCGCAAGTTTCGGAAATTTTATACTTAGGAGATTTGCTTGTTCCGTATGGTGATTTTTTAAACAGGAATCAATTATTATGTGCTCCTGGATATGTTGAGCAATATTGGAAGGCAGAGCTTTTAGAAAAAGGAATTGAACCTGAATTATATGTTTCTTTTAAAGAGGCTATGGATTTGTCTATGAGAAATAATGTTCCTATGCACCCCGATTATATTTATTACTGGAGCCAGATTTCATATGAACAGTTTTTAGGTTTGCTTGATTGGATCGCGCATGGTAATCTGGTGGGTGGGGTCTTGCGCCTGCCTTATGCTTCTTCGGATAGGGAGCGATTCAAAAATGGAAAACGAGCGCTTGAAATTATCGGGTGCGAGCATAATGTTACTTTAGAGCACGTTGTTTTTTCTGAAAAAGATAGTTGTGCTTTATTGATGAATGTTGGTGTTGACTATGAAACTAAAGATTTAGGAAAAGAAATAGATTTAATCTCCCAGAAACTCATTGCATCTGATAATGTTCTTGATGTTTTGAAAGCACTTTCTAAGTTTATTATTAAAGATAAGGCCGGCACATTTATTGGAGCGCGAATGGGGCGGCCTGAAAAGGCTAAGCTGAGAAAATTAACTGGAAGCCCGCACGTACTTTTTCCGGTTGGAGAAGAAGGGGGGCGGCTTAGAAGCTTTCAGTCAAGTTTAGAAGTTGGAATTGTTGAATCTGATTTTCCAAATTATTTTTGCGATAGCTGCAAGATTGAATGTGTTTATCCAAGATGCTTTCAATGTGGTTTGGTATGCGTGAAAAATTTTTATTGTTTGATTTGTGAAAAATATTCTAATGATAAATGCTTTGAGCATCCTCAAAAATCTGTTCAGCATTCTGTTAGAAAAATAGATATAAAAAATTATTTTGAGTCGTCTAAGAAACTGATTGGCGCACGCATTGACGATTTGCCTGTTGTTATTAAAGGAGTGCGTGGAACCTCGAGCGAAGATCACAGTTGTGAAAATCTTGTTAAGGGCATGC
>JBBTAH010000048.1:1167-3233 GCA_038044285.1 Nanobdellota archaeon
GCATGCTTCGTGCGAAGTACAATCTTCACGTCAATAAAGACGGGACTGTAAGATACGATATTTCTGAAATGCCTCTTACGCATTTTAAGCCGAAAGAGATCAGAACAAGTGTTGAGAAATTGCACGAGCTCGGATATAATTTAGATATCTACGGGAATAAACTTGAGAGAGATGACCAGATTCTGGAAATTTTCCCGCACGATGTTGTGCTGCCGGCGTGCCCTGACTCTTTTGACGAGAAAGCGGATGATGTTCTTTTCAACATATGTAATTTTGTAGACGATGAAATGGATTATTTGTACAAAATAAATAAATTTTTCGAATGCAAACGCAAGGATGACTTGATTGGGGTTCTGCTTGGGTGCATTGCTCCGCATAATTGTGCGGCTGTTGTTGGAAGAGTAATTGGATTTTCTAAAATACAGGCACTTCTTGCTTCGCCTTATATGCATGCGGCTATGAGGAGAGATTGCGATGGAGATGAAGCGGCAGTGATGCTTTTGATGGATTTGCTCTTGAATTTTTCAAAGCATTTTTTGCCTTCGCATAGAGGAGGAACGCAGGATGCCCCCTTGGTTTTGAATATGCGAATGCGCGCAGGCGAAGTTGACGATATGATTTTTGATTTGGATGTCACTAAAGAACTTCCTGTTGCTTTGTATCGCGCTGGTGAAGAGCGCAAACACCCTAGTGAAATTAAGCTTGAGCGTGTTGCAAACCGGCTTAGAGGAGAACACGAATTTGATGGACTTTGGTTTTCTTATGATTCTTCAGATATAAACCAGGGAATGTTGTGCTCAAGCTACAAGACTTTGCCAACAATGGGAGATAAAGTACGTGAGCAAATGGAACTATGTAAAAAAATAAGAGCTGTTGATGTAAGAGATGTTGCTCGTTTAGTAATTGAGCGGCATTTTATTCGTGATATAAAAGGTAATTTAAGAAAATTTTCGCAACAGGTTTTTAGGTGCGTGGATTGCAACGATAAATTTCGCAGGCCGCCGCTGATTGGAAAATGCACACACTGCGGCGGGAAATTAATATTCACGATTTCTGAAGGGAGCATCATTAAGTACATGCAAGCTGCCTTGGATTTGGCGAGGAATTATAATGTAAGCCCTTATCTTTTGGAATGCTTGGAGATTGTTGAGAAAGATATTCAGAGTATTTTTGGGAAAGAGAAAGAAAAGCAGGAAGCACTGGTAAGGTGGTTTGGTTAGTTTAGGAGATAAAATAAATTTGTTGGCTGAAAAAATTCTTGTGAATTTTTAGTGCCACAATTCTCAAACCAAGTAGTAGAGAATTGTAGGTTCGGCGAATTGATATTCTTGAACCTCCAATTTTAAAACAAGTAATATGAAATTGTAGGCTGAAAAAATCTGATGATTTTTAGTGCCACAATTCTCACAGAAGATAGAAGAGAATTGTAGGCAGCATCAAACAGCCCATTAGATTAATTTTTCTGATGTTGGATTGGGTTGTGAAGATGCCAAGAGCTGCGCCTGTTAGGAATACAATAATTCCGGTAACATTTGTGAAGATTATCAGTACGATTAATAAGACCGAGAGCATAGCTATTGAAATTAAATGATATTTTATTTTGTTTATTTTTTGTGCGAAGAATTTTGATAGCCGTATTGTAATAAAAGATACAGCGAGTATAGTTATTATTGATATTGATGTAATTATTATTAAATATTTTATTGAGAGCGAAGGAACTATCTCCTGAACTGCTGCAGCTGCGCCTGTGCGAGTTTTGCTTATTGCATAGAGTGTTGCGAAACTTAGAGTCATGACGATTGTGTTTATTGCCCCGAGCATTATCAAAAATCCTCGGCGGTTTTGTTGAGTGATCTCTGAACCTATTGCTGCGGCGTGTCCTGAACCTATTGCTGGCAGGAATGAACATAATGGCGCAGAGATTGCAGCTCCGATTGTTGCTTTTAGTATTTCTTTTTTTTCAAATTTTATTTTTTTGACAGTTTTTTGTTTTGGGATTTTTGTTTTTTGGATTATGCTTAAGACAAGCCCGGAACCACCGAACAGACCAGAAAGCAAAGGCAGCA
>JBBTAH010000049.1:0-2764 GCA_038044285.1 Nanobdellota archaeon
AGAGGGCACCGTGTTGAAGGAGCTTTTTCTTTTAGCGTGAATATTAATCCTAAAGATTTTCCATTTGATTATACCAATCCTATTCCTTGGTCTGTTGATGCGCATCGCGTTTTTGATGAGATTTTAGATTGGCGACATATTGAAGTTGGTGAACCATCTGAAGTTTATGCAGAGCACGGAAGATATGATGGATTTGAAATATTTGGACCAACACCTCGCGGATCTGCACTAAGAATTTGGTATGTTGAAGAACAATTGGCTTGGTTAGACCGGAGGCTTGAAGGAGTTATTAGTTCGCCCACACATGAAGCTGCCCAAGAAGATGTTCGTGAAATTGAAGACGCGTTTACTAGAACTAATCCAGCTTATAAGTTTATTATTAGTCAAGTCAGAGGATATCCTTAACTCAACTATGTGGGAAGTTTTATAAAGTAATTTAATAGATAAGAATGTTAAAATGGCGACGATTGACATGCAAACAATGCGCTACATGAATTTGCTTTTCCGCGTGGCGCACGTTAAGGCGGCTAAGTGCTTTGTTTACAATAACACAATTTATTTCGCGGTTTTGCCGAAATTATTTTCGCATGCCTTGGGGCCAGCAAACAGAAATGTAAGAATAATTTCCGATCAACTTGGGAAAAGGATTAGGATTATCAGAGATACCAACGACGATGCTTCTGGAGTGTCAAAGTTTATTGAATCTATTGTGTCGCCAGTTAGTTTTGTTTCTCTTGAAATAAAGGATGGCTCTTTTGTTCTTACTGCCGGCTCGCGCGAGCGCGCAGCGACCCTGATTGGCAGAAACAAAGTGCGACTTGAAGAGCTTAGCAAGGTAATGGAATCTTATTTTGGCAAGGCGCTAAAGATTGTTTGATTTATCTCGGAATTGTTTTGACAATTCTTATATCAAAAAATCGATGCACTACCACACTCTTTAGAGTGTGGTTTGATTGGTGCTCGATTCATCAAGAACTACTGTTCTTGAGTGTGCTCAAGAATCAAGGATTCTTGACATTTGGATGCAAGCAAATTGCTCTCGTTGGCAATTTGCTGCACAGCAACTTTCGCAAGTTGCTCGTGCTCAAAGTGCTACTTCACACTAAAGTGGGGAGTTTTCAGGAAGCACTTTGACATGATAGATTTATAAATTACAAATCACTGTAGTTTTTATGAATCTTAAATTTGTTTCTGTTGCCTTATTAATTTTTTCTTTTGTTTTTATTGTTAGTGCGGTGACACTTACTAAAGATGCTACTGAAAAGGTAATTGTAACTAAAGCTTATAGAGTTTCTGTAGAAGATTCATCTGATCTAGGCAGCGATAAAACTTTGGTTTTCGGTTACGCTGATATCTATGCGAAAGACTATCCTGACCAGGTTGCTGCTAGGCTTGCAATATTTGTTTACGATGGTATAATCTACAGAGCTACTGGTGCTGGCTTTAGCTATGATCAAACATCTGGTGGAATCTCGAGAGAAGAAGGCGCGGGCTCTATAGTAAATAGTGATGGCACTGAACAGAATGATGCATTTAGTTATTTTATAAGTTTTGATACCAATAGTGACATTGATGAAATGGAGTTTAGGTTTTCGGGGGATAGTGGGAGAGTCTTGAAAATGAAAGAAGTACTAAAGGCTGTTGAAGAACCAATTGTATGGAGGCCTGAGTAAATGGGAAAAACAGTTCTTATCGTATTATTGATTGCTATCCTGCTTGTTATAGGAAGCATATTCTTTCTTAGGAATGAAGACAATGATTCAGGCTACTCAGATGGTAATAATCTTGAAGATGTTTCCCAAATTGATGTGAGTGCTTTTACTGATGATGGGGCCAGTTTCACAGCCGAAATTGCCAATAGAATTATTGAAGCGACACGCTGAAGATTGTTTGACAAATACTACTATTCTAATGTCTATTAGACTCCACCAAGTTCAATTCGGTGAATAAAGGTTTTTTAGAACAGTTAGGATATAAAATATTTGTGAATTTATTTACGTATTCTGAATCTGCGTGCTTCTCCTCGGCTTTTTCGTCTTTAAAGACCATGAAATGAATGAAGGTTGAAGAGTTATTTTCTTGAAATGATTCATATAAAATTGTACCTGGCTCATTATTTTTTATTTGATGCACAAATTCTTTAATTGCTCTCTTGCAGATTTTTAACTTATTTTTTTTAACAGTGAATTTAGCAATTTTATATATCATATTTATTTAAGAATTTATTATTATAAAAAAAACTCTGAGTTGACCACACACTAAAGTGTGTGGTTTTGTTAGTTTTTTGGATGCTCAAGAAGTCTACTCTATACTAAAGTATGGAGTTTTGAGGAGACTTCTTGACATAATAAGATTGTTGTTTTAGATTGAAATGGCTAAAAATTTAAACAAAGTTGCTTTGATAAACAACGTGCTTAAACTTTGCCTTTAACAAAGTTTAAAAACCACTTTTTTCTAACGGTGTTATGGGCTTATTAAACGCTAAGAAACTTATTAAGAACCGCAAGAAATTTAGATGGAATGACCGCGCTTACAAAGTGAGAGCGTTGCATTTGCGCGAGAAGGCGGATCCTTTAGGGGGTGCGTCGCAGGCGAAGGGAATTGTCGTCAGCAAGTTCCAAAAAGAAGCTGCACAGCCGAGCTCTGGCATGAGAAAGTGCTGCAAAGTTCAGCTTGTTAAAAGCGGCGTTTCTGTCGGCGCTTTTATTCCTGGAAACTTAGCTCAGAAATTTATTGATGAACACGATGAAGTCTTGATCGAAAG
>JBBTAH010000050.1:0-2522 GCA_038044285.1 Nanobdellota archaeon
CCGGCGCAAAAGAATTTGAAAATAAGGGTGTAGCCTACTGTGCTTTATGCGACGCCCCATTATTCAAAAACAAAGTAGTCGCAGTAGTGGGTGGGAGCGATAGCGCCGCAAAAGACGCACTCGTTCTCACAGAGCACGCAAAGAAAGTTTACATGATTTACCGCGGCGAAAAAATAAGGCCTGAGCCAATTAATTATGAAAGAGTCATGTCAAACAAAAAAATAGAAGTAATTAACAACACTAACGTCACAGAAGTGAAAGGCAAGCAATTTGTTGAAAAAGTTATTTTAGACAAACCATACAAAGGTTCAAAGGAGTTAGATCTTCAAGGAGTCTTCGTCGCAATCGGCCATATAATAATTTCGGATTTAGCAAAATCCATCGGTGTAAAAACAAACGAAAAAGGCGAAATAATCATAGACCATCGAACAGCAGAAACAAATCTTCCAGGCGTTTTTGCAGCAGGCGACGTCGCAGACACTCCATTCAAGCAGCTCATCACGGGAGTAGCAGAAGGCTGCACTGCCGCCTTCTCGGCTTATGAATATTTAACAAAGAACAAGCTTAAATAATTCAAACCGTAAAACAAACCATGGAAGAAAACTCGCGATATGTTGGTAGATGTTTATTTTGTCATTTAGGAGATGAATCTAAAAGAGGCGTTCTTGAATCAACAACAACCACAAAGACTTTATTTGAGAATGTCGGAGAAAAAAGATATTCATGTGCTTTAGGAGAAGTAGGCAAAGATTGTATTATTCCTGAAATTTTCAAAAGAGCATACGAAGCAAGCCAAGTAGGTAGAAGAGGCGACGACGATGCAACAATGCGAAGAACACCTATTGCATAAAACTATCTTTTTCTTCCTGAAAAAATTGCCCAAATCTTTTTCCTTTTTCCTTAGCCAAATCAAGTCCAATTGTAAAATATTTATCTGATTTTTCAAGCAGTTGCGGCTCAATGAAAAACCATCCCTCGCGGTTAAATCTTGCGGCAATCACAGGCGTCAAGCCCATCACTTCAGCAAACTGAATAAATTCATCAATCTGCTTTTTAGTGATATAAATTCTCTTTTTCTTGCTCGACTTTGCTTCAACAGCATAGGCCTTGCCTGATTTGCCAGCAATTAAATCGCAAAAAGTATTCTCATTAACCCCGCTTCCAGCAACTCTCGCAGCTCTCCAAATATGGTCTGTAAAAATTTGCAGCAGCTCGCGTTCAGCTCGCGACCCCTTTGATTTGTTTGACATTCAAATAAAAAAAGCACAGACTATTTAATACCTGCGCAAAATCACAAATTACTTGCGTTTAATTGCGCAGTTCGTTTAGGACTCCTCAAGAATGCTTGCAATTGCATTCTTGATGGCCATCAAAAATTGAAAATTTTTGAGGTTGGGAGGCTGAGAATTGAAAAAAGCAGAACGTATTCTAAATTGTAAGTTTTTCAATTCTCAGAATAAAAAATAAAAAAATAAAAATAAATTTATTTATGCAGAGTCTTCGCCAAAGCCGAAAGCCTCAAAGAATTTTTTCCAAAATCCTTTTTTCTTGCCCTTGCTTAAAGCACTTAAGTCATCTGAAGATTCTTCAACAGTATCGTCTGAATCAAAAGAGTCATCTTTCTTAACATCTTTTGGTTTGTCTTCTCGCGGGCGATCTTCTGGAACATCCACGACAGGAGTTGTTCTTACAATTCTTTCTTCGTAAATAGTCATTTCTCCATCAACTACATAGCCATCTTCAAGAGTCGCTCGCAAAGGTCCAGACCATTGGTTGCCTTCGTTCTTAACTTCAGCTCTCAAAGTAAGAGATATTCTGTCATCAGAATCACCGATTTCTTCAGCCTTCAATCTACCTTCATAGACTCTGACTCCATTGCCATCACTTACAAGTTCAAGCTCCATTTTTCCTTGAACATTATTTTCTCCATAAACTTGTGCCTTTATTTCCTTAGCATTTGAGTTTCCAATGCTTTGGAACTTAAAAGTAACCTGATCAACACGAAGCCATCCAGAATAAGATGATTTAATGTGTTCTTTATATTCTTTGATTTTATTGTCGTCAATGCGCTTTTCACGCGTCATTAATTGGACAGAAGCTGTCAAAGAGTCAGTTGTGTCGCCTTCTTCACGAAGAGTCAAAGCGCCATCCCATCGAGAAATGCCCCCGTTATAAGATTTAACTTTTTCAAGAACTAGTTTTCCAGAAACCTGATGTCCTTGCAAATCATACACAACACGACTATCACTTCGTTCAATCGTCGCTATTTTGAATGGAGAGCCTCCAATATGTAATTTACCATGAGCAGAAACAAATACTTCATCTCCATCGTTACTCGTTCCTTCTTTCCTCACAATAATCATATTGATTAAGTCAGCTCTTCCGTCGCTTGATTCATACCAACCGGTAGAATATTCAACGATTGGATAAGCAGAGACTAAAACATCGCCAATCTGTTCTTTCAGTTGATCATCAACTGATTGCTCAGCATCAACTATGTCACTCGAGCTTATATCTGGAAT
>JBBTAH010000051.1:0-1518 GCA_038044285.1 Nanobdellota archaeon
GCGTGCACAACTCCGACCAAGTCTCCCTTATTATCAACAACAGGCACAATGCTTATATTTTTCTCACGTATCAAATCCATTGCTTTTTGTATTTTGTCATTTTTCTTAACCATCAAAACCTGTCGTGTCATGATCTCGGAAACTTTTTTCTGCTCGCCAAAATGCGCAACCAAATCCTCATGCGTTATAATCCCGGCAATTTTATCATTCACCAAAAAAATCAAGCTATTAATCTTGTGCTTAGTCATAAGTTTCGCAGCATCTACAAGCATAACATCTTTTTCAATCGCTATCGGCTTTTTCATCAAGTCTTCAACAATCATTCAGCATAAAATACTTTACACTATATAATTCTTGCTTTTATCGATTAGCAATTTCTCTTTCAGTAATCTCAGGAGAAGCATCAACATAAGCTTTAATCATCATTTCAATTGATTCCAATCCCTTTCTATAAAATTCTAAACATCTTTCTTCATCTTCCCACAATCTATCGCTCCTAGGCACCCTTCTAAGTCCATCAAATTCCATCAACATAGAGATATCAAAATTAGATAAAATACTTTGCAATCTTCTTATTGCTTGTATATTATTAGTTATTATTTCATTTTCTCCTTGTAGCCAAACTAGTTTTTTAGGGCTTTTAGAAACGTGACGTATAACCCATCTTAAATCTTCAATAAACGTTTCTTTATCAAATTCCAATCTATCTAAACAATTTAAGTTGCGGTTTCTAACGCCGCGCAAATCAAATGAGACGCTATTTAAAGTTCCAGATTTATAATCCAGCCCATTCATCTCTCTAATGTAATCTGGCCCAGAAACAACTAAACCCCTACTTTTAAGGTATCTGGTATAATCTTCTGTGTAAGATAGAAATCTGCCATCGGTACTTGATTCTCTGTCTATTAAATTAAACTGTACAGGAACTCTATTTCTTGACAAGCAATCAGCCAGCAACTCTCCAAGCCCCCTAACTTTATCTTTTGGGGTCACAATGCCAGAATCAAGAACCAAACCTCCATCAATATCACTTTCTGCATCAGGATTAAAGTCTCCATTATTCCTAAAATAAGAGCCATATCCATAAAAACAAACATTCGGATGTTCAGCTTTTAATCTGCCAGTAAAATCAGCCATAAAATCATCGTATGTTTTTCTATCCATAAAAATAAGCTCTATAAATCCTTTTTAATAATTATTGTCATCAATATCAAATAATTCTTGCTCTCAAAATCTTAACTTCCTCAACAGGCCTGTCTTCGGCGTCAGTTTCAACATTTCCAATTGTGTCAACAGCTTCAAGTCCTTCAATAACTTTGCCAAAAACAGGATGCTTTCCATTAAGCCCATTATTGTCAGCTAAATTAATAAAAAACTGGCTCCCCCCGGTATTCGGCCCGGCATTTGCCATTGAAATTGTCCCTCTGACATTTTTATCCAGATCAGTTCCAGTAAACTCATCTTCTATTTTGTAGCCAGGTCCACCGCTTCCAGTTCCAGTAGGATCGCCGCCCTGAA
>JBBTAH010000051.1:1528-8872 GCA_038044285.1 Nanobdellota archaeon
ATAAATGCAGCAATAACTCGGGGAAAAATAACGCCATCGTAATATCCTTCTTCAACTAATTTAACAAAATTTCCGGCAGTCAGAGGCATCTCACCAGTATAAATTTCCAGAACAATTTTCCCGGCAGTAGTTTCCAGCTCAACTTTCTTATGTTTTGACACCATAAAATTAACAGCTAAAATAGCAACTACCAGCACAATTATAGCTATTAAAATCTTTTTACGATACATCTTACACAATTAATCTAGGATTAACAAATCCAAGAGTAGTAGTTAAGCGTTGCGGTAAATCTCTCATTGTAACTGTTTCGTCATTCAAACCATCGACTGCATTATCAACAAGCAAAAATAAATCTGCTTCTTTTCTGAAACTTTCCCCTCCGTCTCCGTTAAACTCGGCAATCCATATTAATTGTCTGCGTTCAGTGCTGCGCGGTCTGACAGCCCCCCAATAAAGCTCGTATGGTGCCTCGCTCTCCAATGGCGAACGATAAATCGCATAATATTTCATTAATTTAAATTCTTAGATTAGCTTTTAAACTTTACTTCCTCGCAACTCTCCACATCAGCTCAAAATATTTTCTATATGAAGATGCAAATTCTTCTTGCTGGACAACCAAAGCAAAAGGCCTCGGCCCCCATAAAATCATAGCAACAGAGTCTCCATAAATATTAAAGACAACAGGGCCAGAATATTTTTCAGGCAAATAGCGCGTCTCAGCAAGCATTTTTGGCTGTATAGTTCTGTCAGACGTGATTATGCGCAGCTTTATTTTTTTGTGTTTGCGCCGCTCATTATACCACTTGAAAAAATAAGGCATCGCATCATAGGCGGAGCGTGTCGCGCCCCAAATCAAAATCTCTCTATATTGAAGCTGGCTCTCAAAAACCATTTTTAGACCATTTTTACCTCTGTAAAAATTAGTTTGTTCATGTCTCTTAGAGCTGCCAAATTTTTGTTGCAAATTAGCAATCAACGGTATTAAAACTTGTTTTTTCTCATCAATCATATCAAGAATGTGCTGTGGATTAACGGCAGTAAAAACGCGGCGATTGTTTTCAAGAATATAACTTATCAGTCCTTTTTGTATTAAAGTTTCAGTCACGTCATAAACTGTTCTCCTGTGCAAACCAGTCTTACGTGAAATTTTCCCTGCCAGTGAAGGCCCTAAATTAATAAGCGCTTCATAAACAAATTTCTCATTTGAAGTGAGTCCAGCATCAGTTAAATCCATAATTAATAAAATAATCTTTTATTTTTATATCTTTCTATTGTGGTGAACAAAATCACCTCATAATTTCAATAACATATATTCTCTAATTAAAATATAATGGAGGAAAAACAAAATGTCAGAAACAACAGAAAGGCAGATCATTGAATTGATTGCAACAGACAGGATTGATATTCCAATATCAAGTATGTCTGGAAAACTGAAAAGGCAGAAGCCAAAGCTGGCTGAAGCTATTGACTTAGGCGGGCGCTCAAGGTATAACGGCGAGCGCGTCTATGCAAGAGTTGAATCAGAGGACCGCGAAAAAGCGCGCGGTATGCGTGAAGGCGTAGAGGAATTTTCAAGAAAATTCCCTCAATACGGTAAAATATTGGACGGAATAATAGAAGAAAAACGCGTCGAGCGTGAAACTCATTTGTATTTCGGAATACAAGAAGGCAGGAGATTAACAGCAGACGACTACATGGGCGTGATGCAGAATCTTGGCTTTACAGAATCAACTGCAAGAAGTCTTTATCCAGAATTAATGGAAATCAGCCGCAATCTTTCAAGAAAGAGAGACGAAGAGCGGAGCGTTTTAATCGGTTAAAGAGTCGAAAGTTATTTTATTTTTATTATTTTAATTTTTTTCTTTTAGTAATCAAGTTAACCATATTTAACCATAACGTTTATAAAGGTTTAATATTAGTAAACTATATGAAAAGTGCTAATACTTTAATAAAGATAAGTCCAGAATTAAAGAAATTTCTTGATTCTATGAAATTAAACGATAATGATAGTTATAATGATGTTCTTTGGAATTTTTTTGAGCCTTACATGGAAAGGTCAAAAGAATCAGTAGAAAGAAGCAGGATATCAGCACAAGAATATGCAAAAGGAAAAGTGAAAACTGTCGAGGAGGTTTTTAATATCAATGAATTCGACAAAGAAATTCTCGGTAGTTATTCCTAATAGTATAGAAAAATTAATCAAAAAATATCCTTTTTTTGTTCAGAGTAAATTTAAGGACACGATAGAAAGATTTGAGAAAGGAGAAAGAGTTGATATCATTAAAAAACACGGCTCTGATAATGAATACAGAATAAGAATAGGAAGATATAGAATAATTTTAATAAAAACAAAAACAACAGAGTTTTATGTTAGCGACTTTGGCCCAAGAGAAAACATTTATGGCTTTATTATTTAAGATATAATTTATTCCAATTCAGCATAACTGAAAAGCACGCTGAAAGCCCTGCACCAAACCAAAACAGTATCATATTTCTCTAAGTCAGTTCCTGCAGGAATTTCATAATTAACATTCCCGCGAGTTGCTTTTATCTCTCCCCAATTAACAAAATCTTCAGCAGTAGTATCAGTAGCAAGATAAATAAATAAATCAGGTCCGTTCACAGTTTCAAAATCCTCAAAGCTAATATAATCTCCTCTTCCAGCTTCTCTGATTATCTTAACATTCCCAGCAACTTCATGCGCAGATGCAACAAAGTTTCCCTGCGCAACAGCTTCACGTACGCCAGTATCCAGTGGAGGCAAATCTTCATTTAATTCTTTTACAATAATCAGAGGCGATAACAAATAATAAGCAAGTCCAATCAAAACAACCACAATAACCCCAATAATTATTTTTTTATTCATTAGCAAACATTCCTCCCGTGTTTCATTAGATATTTCTGATGATAATCCTCTGCCTTTATATACAAGCCGGCTTTATCAATAACCGTAGCAATTTTTTTACCAAGCCTCTTCTGAGTCTCATTTAAGCTTTTTTCAGCTTCTTTTTTCTGAGTATTGTCAAAATAAAATATCACTGAGCGGTATTGCGCGCCGACATCTGGTCCCTGCCTATTTAATTGGGTCGGATCGTGAATTCTCCAAAAAACATCAAGCAGTTTTTTATACTGAACTTTTGAAGGATCAAAAGTGATTAAGACAACTTCAGCATGTCCGGTTTTGTTTAAGCAAACTTGTTCATATGTAGCTCCTCCAACATCTCCGCCAGCATAGCCAACTTCAGTAGCCACAACTCCCAAGATATTACGAAATGCCTCCTCAACTCCCCAGAAGCATCCAGCACCAAACATCGCAGTTTTGTAAGCAACCTTATTTTTCATGAATTATCAAGTTAAAAATAAGTTAAAAGCTTTTGCCCAGATTATCTATAGATAGTTATTTGCTCAACAAGATAAAATCTCTATAGTTTAATTTTTTTGATTTTAAAATATTAATAAACATAAATTAGCTATAGTAAGATATTTATCCCCTTATTTCCTGTCTAGTCCATGAATGAACTGCTCAATAAACTAAAAAAAATAGAATCATCAGAAATTAATTCTTTAGTTGAAAAACGCCTTTTAGAATTCGCTTCTTTCAAGACAAAGTCCAACGAAGAATGGTTTTCAGAGCTTTGTTTCTGCATCCTCGCTGCAAACGCAAAACAGAAAACTTCCGAGGCGATTCAGTCGCAAATAAATCCTGAAGGTTTCAAAACTCTCTCGCAGGAAACTCTCGCAGACTTAATAAAGATAAACAAGCACCGTTTCCACAACACAAAATCCAAATATATAGTAAATGCAAGACAATTTGCGGACAATCTCAAAGAACAACTACTGGATAAAACCGAACAAATTGCAAGAGAATGGCTCGTCCAAAACATAAAAGGCATAGGTATGAAGGAAGCTTCACACTTCTTGAGAAACACAGGCAGCCAGAATCTCGCCATCCTAGACAGGCACATTGTGAATTCGCTGGCAGAGCACAATTTAATAGTAAAACCAAAAACTTTGACGCCTCAGAAATATAAAGAAATAGAGCAAATATTTGTAAATATGGCTAGCACTCTAAGAATTGCGCCGGCAAAACTCGATTTAATGCTCTGGTATCTTCAGACAGGCGAAGTTGCGAAATGAATTTTAACAACCTTTGCTATCAGCTTCTAAAAAAAGTCCCCAAAGGCAAGGTCACAACGTACAAAGCATTAGCGCAAGCAATGAACACAAAAGCCTACAGAGCAGTTGGTAATGCAATGAACAAAAATCCTTACGCGCCAGAAGTTCCGTGTCACAGAGTAATAAATGCAAATGGGAAATTGGGCGGTTACGCTAGCGGCCTAAAAAAGAAAATCCAAATGCTAAAAGCAGAAGGCATTGAAATAAAAGATAATAAAATTGACTTGAATAAATACGAATACAAATGGCAGTTATAGTTACAGCGAGTTTAAGAGCACATCATATAGCTCTTTTATATCTTGACCTAATAGAAAATGAAAAAATGTCAAGAAAACTAAAAATACATCATAACGAGTTTATATTAAAATATCCTTTAACAGTAACCACAACAACAGACCCAACTTGCGATAGATGCATGCCATTTCCAGTAATTAATTTTTGTCGTGGTCCGCAGACTAGAAGATTAGACGAGCTGGCAGCAGAACGATTAGATATTGAAATAGGAAGAGCATACACAGAAGAATATCTCAGAGCCTTATTTAAAAGAAAAGCAAGAGAGCACGGTTTTAAAATAGGCAGGCAATATGAATGGGATGAGTTTGAAGACAAATTTTACAGAATGAGAAACGCGTGGATGAATGTTTAATTAATAGAATAATATTCAGCCAAAAGTAAAAGCATTAAAGCTGAATCCTTCAGAAACTTTCAAATCAAGACGATGTTCTCCATAATCGCCATTGAATATATTATACAGTCTATTTTCATCAATTTTAACAAAAGCCAAATTTCCAGAGAACTGCACATCGCTCCCAGCATTTTCAGGAGTAGCGTATTCTCCATCAATTAATACTTCCATTGTCGCATCATCAAATCCATCAAGAGTTGCAGCCACAATATTAACTTCAGAAGCCGTAAATTCCAAAGCCACAATTCCAGATTCTCCGTCAAACTGTAAGTTGTCAGCATTATGTGTCCACAAGCCATCTAAATAAATAACATCGCGTTTAGCAATTTCAGAAGGCAAAGTATAATCCTCCTGCCGCACAGATGTCTTTTTATTTCCAATATACTGTCCGCGAGGCAGAGCAAAAACAGCTCCGGCGTAAAGCTCTGGTGTAGTCGGCCTTCCGCCAGAAGCAGTTTCTTCAGTTACGTCAATTCCAGAAGCATCATTCCCAGCTTCTTCAAGCAATTCTTGAATTTTCATTTCAGTTTCTTCATAGGCTCCCTCGCCAAAATGATAATATCTTATATAACCTTCAGAATCAATCAAGTATTTCGCAGGCCAGTACCGATTGTTAAATGCAGCCCATGTTGCTTTGTCATTATCTTGAACAACAGGATATTTTATCTCATATCTATCAATAGCTTTCTGAACATTCTCTCGCTCTTTCTCAAATTCAAATTCTGGAGAGTGAACCCCAATTATAACTAAACCTTTATCACGATACTTAGAATCCCAGGCAGTTAAGTAAGGAAGTGTGCGAATGCAATTTATGCAAGTGTAAGTCCAAAAATCAATCAAAACAACTTTTCCAGAATAATCTGATATCTTTATTTCTTCATTTGTATTAATGTACCCAGTAATTCCAACAATCTCCGGAGCAAGAGGATATTCAACATTTTCAATTAATTTGACTAATGGCTTGTCAGGCATATCAATTTCATTGCCGTCACTATATTTTGAAATCTCAGTTCTTTCCGGCTCAAAATAAAAAATAAGTCCTATTATCAAAACCAAAATAATTCCCAAGATAAAATATCTTTTTTTATTGCTCATATTTTATACATCTCAATAAACTCTTTTAACTCTTCTTTGGTCCACCAACCAAAATCTTGAGGGATATCTCTTTTATTAAAAACAACAATCTCAGTTATTTCATTTCCATAATTACCTTTTTTAGGTAGCTCTTTTATTTCTGCTAAAACATAAGGCATAAAAGCCCATTGCTTATCTTTTTCCTGAAAATCAGATGATATATCAATTATTTTGTAGGATAAAACATCAGCTCCGCATTGTGAGCTGACAATTCTTTGCACGCATACTTCAACTGATTCGCCATATCTAATTAAGTTATGGCAAAAATACAAAAGCCCTTTAGGATATTTTTGTGCTCCGGGAGGCATCTCATGTTCAGGTATAGCTTTCGGTCTTCTTAAAGCAACAAACTTACCATTATATCTCAATATGATCTCAAAGTTAATGTGCGCACCGCCGTTAACTTGCCTTGCTATTGGTGGTCCAAAATTTGCTTCGTTATTTTTCCAAGTATATTCAAACTTTTTTTCATTCATTTTTTATTTCCTTGTGTAACAGTGCTTCCTAAATAAGCAAGGAAAGCAGGGATTAAAGGCAACACACAAGGGCTAAGGAAAGAAACTATCCCAGCAATAAAAGCAAGAAATATATTCAAACTTGCGCCACTGCCAAAACCACTTATCCCGAGATTATTAAGGCATTGAGCAGCAAATGAAATATTCGCGATTCTGCTCAATTGCGAAGTAAAAACAAGTATCCCTAAGATAATAAGAATTATTCCAAACACGATGTTCAAAAATCTCATAGCTTTCCCATACTTGCTTATCCATTTCTGTGCTTTTTCAGTAAACAAGCCAACAAGCAGAAAAGGCACCCCTAATCCTAAAGAGTAAGCTATCAAAAGTCCTAATGCGCTCCCGGGTTGAGTTATTGCTAAAGTTAATATTGCTCCTAAAATCGCCCCAACACACGGACTCCATCCGACGGCAAAAGCTGCTCCAAAAACAAAAGCAGTTAAATAGCGAGAATTAAATCTTCTCTTAACTTGTATTTTATATTCTCTCTCAAGAAACGCCGGTCTTATCAATCCTACAAGATACAAGCCAAATAAAATAATTATCACGCCGCCAACACGGCCAAGCCATTTCTGCACAGCAAAAGAGCTTGAGCTAAGAACAGTCTGTAAAAGCACACCAAGTACTGAAAAAACAATAGAGAATCCTAAAACAAAAAACACGCTGCTTAGAAAAATAGTCCAGCGGTTTCCATTAGAAGAAAGATTATTTTCTCCGTTTTGAATTTCCACTTTGTTTTTCATGTTAAATTATCATTTAGCACTATTAAAATACTTTCTCTCCAGTGCCATCTCTTCCAGAATCACTGCAAACATCACGACGACTCAACAGGCC
>JBBTAH010000052.1:0-2289 GCA_038044285.1 Nanobdellota archaeon
CCAGAGGATAAATTTTTGGAGGGATTGCCACTTCTCTTAATCGCGATGTTAGGCGTAATTCAGAATTCGGCAGTCCCCCGACCACCCTCCCCTAAATAGCAAATTGACATCCATCTAAAAAAGCTTTCTTTGTAATTTTAACAATAATCGCAATATAATTAAACAACCAATTTTTTAAAAAAGCATGAAACTCATCTCTTGGAACGTCAATGGCCTGCGTTCAATCTTAGGCAAAGGCTTCACAAAAGAAATAGAAAAAGAAAATCCAGACATAGTTTGTTTGCAGGAAATAAAGATTGACCACGAAAAAATAGATAATTCGCTTCATAACTACGAGTACCAAACCTGGAATCCGGCAGATAAAAAAGGCTATTCAGGCACAGCAGTCCTAAGCAAAATAAAACCAATATCTGTTAAGTTTGGAAAAGAATTGCTTAACGATAAAGAAGGCAGAGTAATCATCGTAGAATTTGATAGTTTCCAATTAGTAAATGTATATACTCCAAATTCCCAGAGAGGTTTAACAAGATTAAACGAGCGTATGAACTGGGACGAGCAATTCTTTGAATTGTTAAAAAAGCTAGAAAAACAAAAACCAGTTATTTTCTGTGGTGACTTAAACGTCGCGCACACAACAATAGATATCGCAAGACCCAAAGACAACACAAAAAACGCAGGCTTTACAATTGAAGAGCGCCTTGCATTTGACAAATATATCAAGCATGGCTTCATAGATACATTCAGGCATTTCCACCAGAACGAAAAAGACCATTACACCTGGTGGAGTTATATGCACAACGCTCGAGAGAGGAACATCGGCTGGCGCATAGATTATTTTTGCATTTCCCAAGAATTAAAAAACAAACTGCAAAAAGCAGAAATTCTCAAAAATGTTCGGGGAAGCGATCACTGTCCGATAGCCCTCGTCCTGCAGTAGCGCGTTCTTCCAAAACCGTCGAGACAGCATCAATATGTCCTCTTCGCGCATAATTGAAAAAATAAAGAAACCTGTCAAACCGCGTCCCACAAGAACTAATCTTGCGCTGCTCTGCTAAAATCTCTTCAGTAGTAAGGCCATTTAGCCTTTCCAAATTGCCATTATAAGACGCTTGATAAATCACAGCTCCGGACGGAAGCATCAAAAAGACCATCCCAAAAGACACAAAAGACATTTTATATTTATTGTTGTTCAGAAACAATTACATTTTTATAACTCAAAACCCTGAATAATAAATGTTTAATTTCTGGCTGATCATCATTACAGCAGTAATCGTCGAGATAATAACAATTGTTGGCAGATTCAAGTTTAACATAAGCACAAAAAACTTCTGGGTCTCAGTAATGAGACATTTCAACAAAAAGCATTGGGTGCATGTTCACCACATATTTTTAGGGCTAATAATTTCCGCACTAGCCTTAATCTTGGAAAGCAACTTGGCATTGAACTTAGGAATAGGCATCGCATTATCTGACGCAGTGCATCACTTTCTTGTTCTCTGGCCGCTCGTCGGCAGCCCAGAATTTCACATCATGTATAAAAACAAGGCGCTTTTGACAGAAGAACAGCTTTTAGAAAATGAAAAACTCCACAAAGTCATAAAGCATCTTTTCCATCATTCCTGATCTAAATCACATTCAGAAACAGAAATCAGTTCATTAAATTGATCTATTCCATAATATATCTGCCCATTGATTTTCCAAGCAGGCACGCCGCCTTCAGGGCATTCATTCACAGAAGCACAAGTAAATACATTTAGAAATCTAATTGCATCCTGTCCAAATAATTCAAGTTGCTCGTCGCAGGCAGGGCATGTATCAGACCTGTAGAAAACAGCATCCTTAGAAGTCAAGCACTGTGCAAGGCGCAGCTTTTCATCTTCACCCAAAACATATCCAGTAGTTTTAGAAAACCAGTCAGAAAAAAAGTAAAGCCCGAATATAATAAAAACCAAAACGCCGAAAGTAAGCATCGTTTTCCCAATTTGTTCCATGATAATTAAAAGGATAATGTCTATAAAAAGATTTATAATTCATGTTCTGTTACACAAAACATGGTCGTCGGCTGGATAATCGCAGGAATTCTGATAATAATTGTGATAATGTTCATTTATTACTTCAATCGCCTCGTCACTTTGAGCAACCAAATTGACAATTCGCTCTCGCAAATTGACGTTCAGTTGAAAAAGAGAGCAGATTTAGTCCCAAATTTACTCGAGTCAGTAAAAGGCTACATGAAGCACGAGCGTGCAGTCATCACAGAAGTAACTAACGCGCGCAAAGCTTTGCTCG
>JBBTAH010000053.1:0-6005 GCA_038044285.1 Nanobdellota archaeon
GGATCACAATTTGTCAGTTGGGTGGGGTGTGATAGCGTAGATTCTAATGTTTGTCACTTAACATCTGGTGGTAACAGAGCAGTTACCGCAAAATTTTTCCTTGGATACAAATTGACAGTTGTAAAAATTGGAGGAGGAAGTGGTACGGTCACTTCTGAGCCAAGTGGTATTAACTGTGGAGAAAATTGCTTGGGGTTCTTTTCACCCAATACGGCAGTGACATTACGATCTAATCGCGCTCCTGGTTCATATTTCTTTGGTTGGCAGGGTTGTGACATAATAGATACCGACCCCAATAACCCTTTAATTCTCCTATGCACCGCGAACATGAATGGAAATAAAGAAGTCCAAGCAGATTTCAGACTTTATTGATTTAAATGATAGTTTTTTAATCGTTGGAGATTTCCAATCTTTATTTTTATAGTTTTTCATAGGGATGCCGCAAAATTGGACTTGAAAAGTCTGTTGTGCTGATATGCACAAAAAAATATGTGAAGAATTAATCTTTTATACTTTGATTCTTAATTTATAGTATGTTGATTGATGTTCATTGTCATTTAGATATGCTTGAGAAAGAAGGCGTTCATGTTGGTGAGGCTATTGCTCGCGCGCGTAAGGCCGATGTTGGAATGATTATTGTTAATGGTGTAAATCCACGTAATAATCGTTCTATTCTTGCTTTGGCTGCGCAATTTCCGGAAGGTCAGGCATCTTTGGGAATGTATCCAATTGATGCTTTGGCTTTGAGTGATTCTGAAATTGATGATGAAATTGAATTTTTACGACGGCGCCGCGATGACTTTGTTGCTGTTGGTGAAATTGGATTGGATTTGAAAGAGGATTCTTTGCATGAGAACTTTTCTAAGCAAAAGATGGTTTTTGAAAAATTTGTTAAGTTGGCTATTGAACTAAATAAGCCAGTTATTGTTCACTCACGCAAAGCAGAGTTTGAGACTGTTGAATTACTTGAGAAAATTGGAGCTAAGAAAGTTATTATGCATTGCTTTTCAGGGAAGATGAAATTAGTTGATAGACTTATTAAGAATGGATGGTGCTTGAGTATTCCGGCGAATGTTGTTTATAGCCAGCAGTTTCAGGACGTTGTTAAGCGTGTGCCTCTTCAGAATTTGTTTTGCGAGACTGATGCTCCTTATTTACATCCTGCGAAAGAATGGCCAAACGAGCCGGCGAACGTTATTAATTCGTATAAGAAAATTGCTGAAATTAAAAAGATGGAATTGAAAGATGTTGTGAAGAAGATTGCGGAGAATTATAAAAGGTTGTTTAATGGTTAGGTTTATTAATCTATAACCTTTTTTTTTAGTTATGGAGTTGATGATGCTAATTGGATGGGTTGGTGCTGGGCTTTTGCTTCTTGCTTATTTTCTTTTGATTCATAAAGATTTGACTTCTCGATCGCGAATGTATCAGTGGATGAATATTATCGGAGCTTTGCTTTTGTCAGTAAATACTTTTTCTATTAAGGCGTATCCTTCTTTTGTGACTAATATATTATGGTTTATTGTTGGCTTGTATGGCATGTTTCATGCTGTAAGGCATTTTAGAAGCCAGAAGAATATTTCTAAAAATGGAAAGAGGAAATGAATGACAGAATTAAAAAATTAACTGTTTATTTTATTGGCTTTTTGCTTTTGGTTTTTGGGATAGGGGCAATCGTTAATACTTTAGTTCATGTTGACGAGGGGCTTGCTCCTATTTTGTGGTTTAGTTATATTGGCTTGATCGTTTTGGCGATTGGATGCTTTAGACATGACGGCTCGCTTATTGCTTCACAGCTTTGTATTCTGGTTATTCCTTATATTATTTGGAATATTGATTTTTTTACTTACTTGTTTAGCGGCGCGAGTGTTTGGGGCACGGCGGACTATATTTTTGCTCAGGGCGCTTTATTTGGAAAGATAATAAGTTTGCAGCATATTTTTAATATTCCTCTTTCTTTGCTTGCCTTGTTTTTAGTTGGCCTGAAGCGTCGGGATTTTTGGAAAATTAGCGTTTTTGAGATTGTTGTTTTGTTTTTTGTTTCGCGCTGGTTTACAGATTATGAACAAAATGTTAATTGTGTTTATCACAACTGCGCTTCTTTTGACTTAGGGCTTTGGTATCCGTTTGAGTGGTTTGCGGCTTATGCTCTGATGATTTTTATTATGTGGTGGATTTTGACGAGGATTTTTTGTAAAAAATAATAAAAAATAAAATAAATTTAGGCTTCAAAGTATCTACAGTTTGAGACGCCCCAATCTTTGTTGTCTATTTCTGCTTGATACCCTGATTCAAAGGTTTGTGATGGACAAGCCCCGCTTATCATTCTGCCGTTCATGAAGAATGCTGGTGTGCCTTGCACGCCGATTGTTGAGCCGTATTGCAAATCTGCTTTGATTTCGTCTTCAAATTCTCCTGAGTCTAAGCACGTGTTAAATTGTGCAGTGTTTAAGTTAAGCTGTTGAGCATATTCTTTGAATGTTGCAACTCCTCCTTCAACTCCGCTTGTGAATAACAAGTCGTGCATTTCATAGTATTTTGCATCTCCGCCCTGTTTTCTTGCGCAGTGAGCTGCTTCAGCTGCTTTTTGCGCTTTGGAATGAAATGGCAAAGGATAATCTTTGGTTACAATTCTTAGTGTTCCATCTTCAACATATTTGTCAAGTGCTGGCAATGATTCCAGAGCAGCCTTCTGACAAAAAGGGCATTCGTAATCTTCGAATTGCACAAGAGTTACTTTTGCATTTGCCTTTCCTTTAACAGGATCGCCTTCAATATCAACTTGAACTTTTGCCGCCGGCTCTGTTGGAATATCGTCTCCTGGATTGTCTACGACTCTGCCAGTTGTGCTTTTGTCGGGCAGTATGAAGAAAGCTGTTCCAAGGACAATTATGCCGAGCAAGACAAATGTTGAGTATTTCCAAAGCGAGTTTTTACTGATAGTAATTGTGTCACTTTTTTGTTCTGTTTCCATATTAGAACCTCCTTTCACTTCTGTTTGCATGTTTTGAGATATTTTTTTGGTTAATAAAGATTGCGATAACTGATAATTTGTCTATTAGAAAGATAATAAATTTTTGATGCAATAATATTTAAAAATAACCTTTTTTTATATTTTATATGGCTAGCTTTTCTCAACATCCCGAATTATCTGCTTCTGTCCCAAGATTGAAAGTAACAGATGAAGATATTAAATATGCTCCACCGACTATTTCGGATGCTCCGATTACTCCAGGAACAGAACGTCAACGAGCCGCTGAATTAATAGCGTATCGTTTAAGCAAGCGGACCCATACGCAAATACTTGAACTGGCTCGCGAACATAGAATTGATATTCCTCCCAAACATTTGCGTTTAGCAGCTAAGATTTATGCTAATCGTGTTGATTCTAATTCTTTAACATGCGCTGTATGGGCGTATGATCAGATAGGGGAGGGAGAAACCGCCCGGATCGTGCGTAGGAGGTCTCAAGACTTACTATCAGATGAGCTTGACCAACGAATTGCTCGACACAAAGAATACCTAAATCCGCCTCGTGCTTCTTCTTAGATAAATTTTATTTTCTTAATTCCAGAGATAATTAGTGCCGTTGCGATTGACAAATAAATTAATAGAATAAACGGATTGTGAAAGATTAAAATTCCTAACAAAGTGTCTGATGTTTGGTAGTTCGTGCCTTCTTCTACGTTGAGTTTTATGAAGTAGCTTATTATTAGAATTAGTGCGATTGAGATTCCTGCGAAGAATTTTGGCTTACTAGCTAGTACCATTTTATTTTTTATATTTAGAAGTATATAAAATTACCAGCCCCAGCGATATCTGCTGTAGTCGCCGTAGCCGTATGTTCTGTGACCATTGTATCTTTGATATCTCAAGTTGAGGCGTTGAGATTCCAATTTGTATTGGTTGTTTGAGTCTTGCTGGAAGGTTTTGAATGCCTGTTGGACAGCTTTATCTTGGTCGTAGTATGCTCTGTAGTCGTCATATCTTCTTGAGTCGCTGTAGCCGTAGTAATCTTCGCTTGCGCCGTCGTAATATGCTGTTCTTCTGCATTTTCTGTAATTTGAAGTCCAGTCATAATAATCGCATCCTCTTATGACGCTTGTTCTTGGCACACTTGATGTGTGTCTTAGTGAGAATCCTCTGTTTTCGCCGACGATGTCTTCATTGTATGAGACCGTGTCCGTGATGTCTGCGTAGCCGCTTGATGCTGTTGTGTAGGTGTAGTATTGTGGGGCAGAATATTGCGCGCTTGCTTGCTCTGATATTGAAAGTATTGAGAGAAGAAAGACTCCCGCGAAGAGCAGTGTCATTTTTAAGTGGTTTCTCATGCTTTTGGGAGAGATATGGATTATTTAAAGTTTTTGCTGGTTGTGGCTTGGGCGAAGTGAAGATTTATAACATGATATTCTATATTTTTTTATGGATTGCTCAACTGTTTGTCTTCAAGGACAGGCTTGCTATGTAGAGTATCGTGGCTTTTTTGATGGCACGAGCCATTATATCATTGGAACGAGAAACTCGCCGGAAAGCCCTGTTGCTGTGGCTATTGATGGTATAGATTCTAATATTTTGAGACTTGAAGCTGTGAAGAAAGGGCTTGCTCAAATTCTTGCCGGAGGTACGTATTACTAATGCTAATGGATAAAAATATTAATTGGAAGAAGAAGTTGACGCCTGAACAGTATCGCGTTTTGCGTGATAAAGGAACTGAAAGAGCATTTACTGGCGAGCTTTTGCATGAAAAAAGAAAAGGCATGTTTGTATGCGCTGGATGCGGCGCTGAATTGTTTGATTCTTCTACGAAGTTTGATTCTGGGACGGGATGGCCGAGTTTTTACGATGCTAAGAAAGGATCTGTTTTTTTTCATGAAGATAATTCTCTTGGCATGAAACGAGTTGAAGTGACTTGTGCTAAATGCGGCGGGCATCTTGGACATGTTTTTGATGACGGCCCTTCTAAAACTACGGGCAAGAGATTTTGCATTAATTCGTGCGCTTTGGGGTTTAAGGGGAAAAATATTAAAACTAAAGAAATTAGGAAATAAAATGGCTGTTAAAGAATTTGTTAAAGAGCTAAACAATCGCGGAAGAGTTGAGGGCGAGTTAGTTAAGACTATTTTTTATTCTTTGCTTACTTCGCTCATAGTCTTGGGGATTTTGTATTTTTTGAAATTTAAAAATATTGATAATTTTGTGAGTGAAAAAGGTTTCTTTTTGTTTTTTGCTGCGTTAAGTTATGCGTTGATTGCTGCTTCTGTTCGCCAAGTCAGGGCGTATAGGCAGTTTCCATGCATGTCTGGGATGATGATTGGCATGACAACAGGCATGATTGCAGGATTCTTGCCGGGGTTTTATGTTGCGTCGACAAACGGAATGTTTGTCGGAAGTGTTTTTGGGATGCTTGTTGGAATTACTCTCGGAATTTGGAATGGAAAATGCTGCGGTGTGATGGGATTTATGGAAGGGACAATGGCTGGATTCATGGGAGGGCTAATGGGAGCGATGACTGCTTTTATGTTGTTCAATGATAATTTAAAACCTGCTTCAATAATTGTATTTTTGATTTCTGCTGTTATTTTGTTTGCGATGAATTACATGATTTACGGCGAGACGCGTGAGCGTCAGCGCGAAAAACGCGAGGACCACTTTTTCACGATTGTGTTTAGTTTTGTTTTGACTGTTGTAACTGCTTGGCTGATTGCTTTTGGGCCGCGAAGCGCGGTGTTTGGATAGATTTATTTAACCATAAATTTTATAAAGTTAAGATATTATTAGATATCATGAAAAAGAATATGGTGAATATTATTCTGGCTGTTTTAGTTATTGTTGTCGTTGCTGCTGCGGTTTATTTTGCGAAGGCGCCGAGGCTGGCTCCTGGAGCAGGGACGGGCGCCACAGATTCCGCTGCTGGGGGCTGTATTAATACTGCTATTGAAGTAGAAGTTTGTTCGCCAAATGTTTGTTCATGTGTTCTCAACGGGCAAGCTGTTTATTTTCCAGCT
>JBBTAH010000054.1:0-1602 GCA_038044285.1 Nanobdellota archaeon
TGCGTTCGCGCTAAGACAGGCAGGGGTCCCAGGTTCAAATCCTGGTGGGCTCATATTTGCTATTAAAACAGCACAATTATTACCAGGATTTTTCAAATACTTTAATTTGAGCGAAGCAAAAATTGAAGTTGCCGATGACATCAGTCAACGAGCACCTGGTGGGCTCATAAATTATTAATTAGGTATAATTTTCAAGTTATTTCTTGCACATCACCAACGCATACCCACCACTCTCATCAGTAACAATTCGCGAGTCAGCAAAATACATTTTGCAAAATTTATCAAACTCACGAGCATAATATTTATACAAAGCAGCAATAACAAGCTCGTCGCCAGGCATGAACTTCACCTTCTTGCCTTTTAGTTTTTTAGACACTGGTTTCTTTAATTTGTAAAACATTTCAACTCGCGAGTTCCCAAAACGCGCATCATATTCAACATCTTTATCAGAAAATCCAAGGCCATAGATCAAATGCTTGAACCAGTTATGAAAAGCATCTGACTTGTATTTTTCAAGTCCCTCAAGTCTATCGCCGACGCGGACACCATTCCCTATAAAAAGCGAGTCCCCTTTTTTCAAATCCCTGCTCAACTCAAAAAGATAAGAATTAATTTCAAACGAAGCAAGTGCTCCACCAGTAAGCATCACAGCATGTTTTTCAAACTCCCCATCACGAAGTTTCTTTCCAACAAAACGCAAAGAGCGCCCGTCGCCCGAAGATAAAAATGGCTGATAAGCGACAACATTCGGGAGTTTTGCTTTCTTAACATTGGCAACAGCTAAATCAAGCAAATAATTGGAAGCATTCAAAGGACAATAGCGGATCTTAACTGTTCCGCCAGTATAAGAATTAAATGCTTTGATGAACTCAACAGCTTTCAAACCATCACCACACAATATATCTATCAAATTGAAGGGTTTATCGCCGATTAACGCCGCAATATCCGAAGCATTCTGTTTTATCATAGAAACTTCTAACTCATAAAATTGTTTTCTGTAAAGGGGGTGTGTCGTGAATTTCAAAAAACCCTTAGCCAATTCAGGTGTCAAAACTAAAAATTGCAAATCAGTCAGCTCCCAAGATTTGTTATTATTTGAAATAGAATATCCATTTCTAAAGAAAGCTTTCAAAAGCATTTCATTCAACCACAAATTAGTTTTATAGCTTCGCACCATAAAATTATCTTAATCACTTAGTTTTTATGCTTTGCGCTTGAGGTTTCACTGCAAATTAATGAACAGCAAAAACGTTTAAAAGCCATATTCGTCAAATAGAAATATGCCCGAATAGTCTAGTGGTCAAGGACACGGCCCTTTCGCGGGGGAGAACAAAATTCCCCGTCTTTGAAGGGCGGAGAAACCAAGGCGAAAAGACCTTAAAGGGTGGAGAGCATAAAAAAAACATGCCCGATTAGTCTAGTGGTCAAGGACGTGGCCCTTTCGAGATAGTTTCGAAAGGAAGATCAAAGAACGGCCAAAACCCGGGTTCGAATCCCGGATCGGGCATTTTCTCTTGCGCTCTCTATGAAAGCAAGATTTTTATATTAAAAATTCTTATAGTTTTTATGATTAATAGACCTATCATTTTTATTTTAATGTTT
>JBBTAH010000055.1:0-6459 GCA_038044285.1 Nanobdellota archaeon
AAAATTCCTATCATTAATGAAAGAGGTTGCAATGACTCACAAATCAATTGCGACAGAATTTCATCTAAAAAAACCAATCACAAAAAATCCAGAACAAGACGACCGCTCCCCGCTAATTCCTAAAGCGGCAGAAATTCTAAAGGCAGAATTACAGGAAAACGCACCAGTCAAACCAAAAATAGACTATCTCGTGAACGATACAGAAGTCAAATCAGCAAAAGCAATCCAAGAATTGCATAAATCAAATATTCAAACATCAACAATAATCAAAATCCTGTCAGCAGGACTCTTAGGACTAAAAAAGAACAGAAAATTAGTCCCAACACGCTGGAGCATAACAGCTGTCGACGACACAATCTCAAAAAACAAATTAGAAAAAATAAAATATTTCCAGGAAATATCAGAATATCAAGTCTTCCATGCAGAATATCTAGGAAATCACTACGAATTCCTGCTCATTCCTAATTCATGGAACTTTGAAGTAATTGAGATTTCTATTAAAAATCCTTATTCCCAAGCAGTTTGGAGCGATTACGAAACAATATTCTCAAGAAAAAAATACGCAGATTCTGTCACGGGCGCATATTACGTAAATCGCTTAGCTCTAACAGAATATTTAGAATCAATAAAAAGACAAGCGACATGTATAGTTTTCAGAGAAATAAGACCGCAATATTACGCTCCGTGCGGTGTAGGCATTTTAAGAGAAACAAGCCGGCAAGCCTTCAAAAACAAGCCTGAAAAATTCTCAACATTAAGTGAAGCCATAAAATCCATCCAATCAAGAATCAAACAACCAATAACGAACTATACAAAAAAATCAGTAATTCTTAAAATGAAAAAGTCTCAGACAAAAATAAGCAATTTTATTTAATCTAATCGCGTTGCAACTCATCGTATGCCCAAGAATATGGCCGAACAGCTTTTCTCAATAGATTAATTTCTTCAGGAGTTAAATAAACCCTGGCTTCTCTTAGACCAGCCTTCAAAGACGGAACAATCTCATGTTCTTCTACCAGTGGAAGACGGCTTTTAAGATCCCTCCTCCTCCAAATTAATAAATCTGTCTCAAAAGCAGAAATATCTTGGCGGTTCCAACCTTCATTAATAATATAATTTACAGCATCTGCACATGCTACGCAGCCAATCTGAGAAACAGCCTGATCTCCAAAAGAGGGATCTGTATCTCCACCAGCCTCATGAATTTCTTTATTTCTTATATCTGTAAATGAGCAATTAACGGGACTATCTTGGACACCAAATAACTTTTGATAGAGAGAGCTTGGAAAAACTCTCCTTCTTCTTCCAGAATATCCTGGTTCACGAGACACAGCTTCATCAAACATCGCTCCGAGCATTCTTGAAAGTGGAGGTTGTTCCGCACCCTCAACTAAAATTCCACGTTCCTTCAAAAAACCCTTAACAATTACTTCAAGAGCGGTTTGTGCAGAAGTATGAGCGGTTCTCGGATCTTCACGAACTATTTTGAAAGAGTCTTCTAACTTAGAAAGTGCCTTTCTTTCATAATCTTTAAATTTCCTTGAATCCTCGCCAAGCCTTTTTTGTAAGTCACTCTTAAATAAATCATTAAACGGCATTCCTTCAATATAACATTCTCCATTACTTACATCAGAACGAAACAAATCGCGAGCATAGCCCAAGTTGCTGCCCTGAATCATCCTTCCTTTAGAGTCCACAATCAAAGAAACGGGTCTTCTAAAAACAGGATTAAATGGTCGAGGGCCCATCATTGCAGAATAATCTCTAAATAGTCTGCTTAAAGCCATAGAATGATCTAAAGTAGCTAAATAATCTACAATCCTAAATTCCAATATTAATTCTTTATTTTCTTCAAAAAATTCTGCATCAAATCTATTTAATTTTCGAGTCACAGCTCGCGGATTTTCTCCAGCTTCAAGAGATTTTCTAGCAGTCTCGTCCCAAATTTTAAGATGTGGACCGAGTTTTTGCTTATAAAACTCTTCAAATCTTACGTTAATATCTTCCCAATTATCAGGTAAAGTGCGGGCAATCCTAAAATCACTATAGACTGAAGAAACATCTCTGTTGACAATCCCCACATTTACAACACGAGAAATTCTATCTCCTAAAAAATTCTCATCGTATTCAATTTTGTAACCATCTCCACTCTGCTCAAGAAAAAGATTCTTGTCAAAACTTGCAGAGGAGTGATGTGTTCTTCTATGATTAACTATAACTTTTCGTTCAGGAAAATGCACCTTACGACCATCAGTAGCAATCTCTCCAGAAGCCAGTTTAACACTATAATCTCCATCGGGAAGTCTTGATAAACGCTCTCCCCTAAAAAAAGAATGAACACCTCCATCAGCAGGCTTCAAAAAATCACCGAGTTCAGATTCAAGGTACAGTCCAAGATTAACTGGCAAATCAGAAAGTTTGCAATAAGGTCTAAGGCTCCTTGAGCCCTGATATTTAGCAATATCCACAAAACCAGGATGATTAGTAACTGCCCCAATCAGACTGTCTATTCCAAAATTATGATTATATCTCATATAGGATGCCAAAAACGAGCCTATTTAAAGATTTATTTCAGAATAACTTATTAGTAACAACTAAAAAATAAGCAAATCTACTACTTCCCTTCTTTCTTCAGTCTTCGTAAAACTTCATGAACATTCTTGTTCAGCAAAACCATTGATCTATCAAGTTCATCTTTATTCTTTGTCCCAGTGCAAACCAATTTGCCGTTAGAAAAAAGCAAAAAAGTGGCATTAGGCACACCTAATTTGTAAACCAATCCTGGAAACTGTTCTGGTTCATATTCTGTATTCTGCAATTCCAAAGCAAGAATATTCAAATTCAAATCAATGTCAATGCTCCCAGAAGCAACAATATTCTGTACATTCACTTTAGGCTTCGCAGTAATGCGAACGCCAATCTTAGCAAGCTGTTTTATTACCTGTGCAATAACCTCTTTAACTTGCGCAATACTTTTAGTTCCAGTGCAGACCAAATTTCCCGACGAGAAAACAAGCACAGCAGACTTCGGCTTCTTAATTCTCAAAACAAGCCCGGGAAACTGCTCTGGATTATATTCAGTATTGCTCTGCGTCTTAGCCAATTTTGTTAAAGAAACTTCCTTGCCGAGAGACGCCGTTGCAACAATATTCTGCACAGTTAAATTAGATTTAGATCCCGGCATAATCCTTTAAATAGAAAAGTGCTTTATAAAGGTTCCGAACATAAAAAAACTGCAAATTAAAGTAGATCCCATGTAATAAAGTATAGAGATTATTTTGTTAAATTTCCCAAAATATTAATTAATATTGGTAATTATTTCTCCAACGAGAAACTATTGGTTTACCGCGTCTCACTTCACTTTTTCCCCAGCTTCCTCGACATTTTAGCAACTTCTCGTTTGATATCTTGAAGAGAAGCAATATCATGCAAACCGCGCTCAGGCCTATAATGTGTAATGCGCGGAAATCTCAAAGCAAACCCAGAAGAATAAGTCGGGCTCGCCTGAATATTTTGATAAGTCACTGATACAATAACTTTAGGCTTCACGCGAACAACATGGCCCTCTTCCGAAATAATTAGTGGCTGAAGCAAAGCGTCAATTTCCCCATAACTAGTTCCTTCAGATGATTTCTCCTTCAATCCAGATGAAACGCGCCCGACTTCCAAAAATCCATCGCCAGAGCGACACGCAACAATAAAACTCGTCAATCCTCCTGCGCGCTTCCCAGTTCCATACTCGCCACCGACAATAACCAAATCTAAATCAGCAACATCCGGCTTCAGCTTCACCATATACCCAACATATCTTCCAGGTCTATAAGGCATACTCAAATTCTTCACCATAATTCCCTCCTCTCCAATTTTCAAAGCATCTTTGTAAAACTTCTCAGCCTCCGAAACAGAATCAGTAACCAACTGCTTAGCAAGTCGTATAACTTTCGGCTTCTCATGTAAAATTTTTTCAAGAATCTCGCGTCTACGAGAAAAAGGCTGCTTAAGAATCGCCTCTCCATCCAAAAACAAAACATCAAAAACATTTAACTCAATAGGCAATTTTTTGACAAGTTCGTCAATATCGTACTTTCTTTTTATCCTCTGGCTCACTGCCTCAAAAGGCAAATACTTTCCAGTTTTCGCATCAAAACCAACAGCCTCAGAATCAAGAATAAATTTTTTTGCCTTCACATTTTCCCGAACAGCTTTCACAATATCAGGAAATTGCTTAGTCACATCTTCCAAACGCCGCGTAAACAGTCTAATGTCTTTTCCGTCACAGCTGATAATCACTCTAAATCCGTCATACTTATGTTCAAAAGCAGCCGGCTTCCCGCAAACTTCAAAAGCCTCTTCCAAATCAGCAACTTTCACAGCAAGCATCGGATTCAAAGGCCTTCCAGGCACAAGCGAGGCTTTCTCAAACGCCGATGGCCCAGAAAAAGCAAGCTGCAAAACTTCAGCAAAATCATTCAGCAAGTCATAAGCATTTTGTATATTATCACTAACATCTGTTCCATTAAAAAACGCTTTCGCAATCGCATCAAGCAAAACAGCGTCGGCAACCCCAACGCGCAAATCGCCGAGCAAAGTCCGGACAATATATCGCGACTCGTCAACCGATGCGCTAATCAGCAATTCAGAAATAATATTCAACTTTTTATCAACTGCTCCGTCGCCAGTAATCTCAGCAAGCTTTCGTAAACTCGCAAAAACATGTTCAATCATTAATTTTTTTCCAAAAAGAGAATTCTGCTTCCGGTGTTTCAAAAGTTCAGAAGCAACATCACCCAAATCTCCAACTTTCTTAAACTTATTAACAACTTCTTCGGAAGAAACTCCGGCAGCTCGCGCAATCGCCTTTATCGCAAGCTGCGTTGAAATCCCAAGTTCACGCGAATCATAATCAGGAACAACTCTTCCGCGCAGCAAATATACCCATTCCTCATGCCCCCGAAGCCGAGGCAAAAATTCCGCAATTATCGCGGCCTTCTCCAGCTTCTTCGTCGTCTTTCCAAGTCGCTCGTAAACCTCAACAATCTCAGAGTAATGCATAAAATATTAAAAGCCCGGCTATATATAAAAATTCGTAAAATGACTACAATAGCGATAGGGACAAATTCGGAACAAAAGTTAAACTACCTCAAAGAAGTTTTGAAAGAAATAGATTTAAAAGCAGAAATAAAACCCGTAAAAACAGAAAGTGGGATTTCAGAACAGCCAACTACAGAATTTGAAACAAAAGAAGGTTCATTAAACCGCGCAAAAAATGCACTAAACGAAATTCCAAAAGCCAAAATAGGATTGGGAATAGAAATAGGATATGACACTAAAAATGAAAAATACAACATGTTTTGTTATGCTACTATAGTTGACAGAAAAGGAAAGATTATAATTGCAAAATCTCATGAATTCCCCCTCCCAAATTTCCATGACAGCAAGATCAAATCAAGCAAATACCTAGGAGACCACGTTAAAGATTACGAACCAACTCATAATAAAGGTGTCAAAAGATTTATTCGTGAAATGATTCAACACAGAAAACCATTCATAATAGAAGCCTGCAGATCCGCACTTCTACAATATTTCGAAAACGAGGTTTAAAGCCACCCCTTCTTCCTTATCCCACCCTCATAAATCTGAAAGTCCAAAGACTTCTCTCCGATACTGCGGTGTTTGCGCAAATGCACAGTTCGCCGTCCGCGCTCGTTCGTCAGCTCAATCAAACATTTGCTCCAGTATTTCACAATATCTCCTGCAACCATTCTCGTCTCATTCTCCCAATTGTAAATTTGATTAGTAACAAGAACAGGAATATTTTGTTTCCGCGCAATCTCTGCAAGCAGGCGCATCTGTTTCGTCAAAGCAGAATTAACATCCTGAATATCCGCAAGCTCTTTCTGCCGCGCATCCGCAAAATCAAGCCTATAAAGCATAGTCATTCCATCAACAATTATCAAAGAAACCTGTTCCTTAACATATTTAAGAAGTTGATTAAAGGCGTCCTGCTGTTCTTTAAAATTCGTCGGTTTCAAAACCAAAATATTGCTCAAAACCTTTTCAGCCGAAACAGGCTCCGCAATCTTAGAAGACCCATTAGTGCTTCTGGAAGCAATCAACTGCTTTATTCTTTCAGATGAAAATCCTCCCTCAGTGTCAATGAAAACAACTTTATTTCCTTTCTTCGCCTGCGACACAGCAGCAGTCATGCAAAGATTAGTCTTCCCGCTTCCTGGCCCGCCGTAAAAAGTAGTAATGATATCAGAATCATATCCTCCCTTCAGCCAAACATTCAAATCATAGCTGCCCGCAGAAACCTTCGCCATAAATCAACTCTAAAAAACAAGTTTATAAAAATAATGATAAACCACCAAACACCCCACTTACAAAAAATATACAACCAAACCAAATAAAATTACTAATAAAAAATCCACAAATCTATAGAATTAACAAAAATAAAAA
>JBBTAH010000056.1:0-27036 GCA_038044285.1 Nanobdellota archaeon
AACAACCTGGTGACCTTCTTCTAATAAGCGAACTGCTAAATTACTCCCGATAAACCCCAAGCCCCCAGTGATGAGTACGTTTTTTCCTGCGTATTCTTTGTTTAAATCTAACATAAAACTAAGCAATATAATCCCTTTATAAGGCTTATTGGCCAAATTGGGTACTGATAAAGATTAAAAACACCCTTCTGTTGTGAAAGACATGTGAAAGAAAATGCTGAAGAGAATTTATGAGTCGCTTAGCTATAGGCCGTTTAGATTTAGCAGCAACTATATCAAACTGAGGGAATTTTTTTCCTATACGGAAAGAGAGAAGCTGCTTCTCCAACTTATGGATTATGCTAGATCAAACAGGCTTGGAGGAGATTATCTTGAGTTTGGGGTTTGGCGCGGCGGCACATTTATTCCAGCTTATCAGTTTTCAAAGGCAATGGGAAAAAACCTTAGAGATATGAAATTTTATGGCTTTGACAGTTTTGAAGGCCTCCCTAAAATAGAGGAGGAGGACTCAAAAGGATTTGCACATTTTCTAAAGGGAGATTATAACTTTGGTGTTGGGGCGCTAACCAAGAAGCTTAGAAAATCTGGTGTTGATATGCGGCGCGTTAGACTAATAAAAGGATGGTATGATAAAGCATTGAACAAAGATTTGAAAAGAAAAATTGCTATAAAAAAGGCAGCTATTGTTTGGATAGACTGCGACCTTTACAAATCAACAGTTCCCGTATTAAATTTTATTACAGAATATTTACAAGATGGGACTATAATTGTATTTGATGATTGGTTTTGCTTCAGAGGTAATCCTGAGCAAGGTGAACAGCGCGCTTTTGGTGAATGGCTCAAGAGAAATAAAAACGTGCTTGCAATACCAATTAGAAAATCTTACTGGGGTGGGCAAGCGTTCATTATTAGACTAAAAATAAGGTGATTAAGGAATTTAGCACCAAAAAATAGATTATTATGATTTATAGACGATAATTAATAATCAAAAAATCGATGCACCACCACACCTTAAAAGGCGTGGTTTGATTTGTGCTCGATTTTTGGATGCTCAAGATTCTACCACGCACTAAAGTGTGTGGTTTTATCCAGAATCTTGACATAATAAAATACTTGTTAGACATTACTTGTAATTTATTGATGTTTTAGAACTTTAAAGCTTAAAATTTAAAAAAGTTTAGTGTGTTTTTCCACTAATCGCTAAAAATAATTAAATTAAAGGATGATTTTTGTTGTCAACTAAGTAGATAGAAAGGAATAAAAGCCATAAAAATGTTTTATTTGATGAGTCCTAAAAAAAGACACAAGACTTTAATTATAAAGATTATCCTACTTTGCGCAGTTGTTCTCGTCTGCTTAATTGTTTTAGAAGTGTTTTTACGATTTTACCTCTCAAAATATCCGAGAGGGGTTAGAGATTATGAAGGAAGGGGGCTGTTTATTGTAGATAACAAGTTGGGATATAAAATGAAGCCGAATTTCGTAGGTTTTTTCAGAAATCCGGAGTTTGACACTTCCTGGAAAACTAATTCAGATGGCTACAGAAACTTTGAATTTAATATTGATGACCAGAATATTATATTAATGCTTGGTGATTCTTTTATGGTAGGACACGGAGTAGAAGAAAACCAGACCGTGAGCTATCTATTAAACCAGAAATTAGAGGAATATGTAGTATATAATCTTGGTGTCCAGGGTTATTCTGAAAAGCAATATTTAGAGCAGCTTAAAACGATGCTTCCTGAATACTCTATTAAGTTAGCTGTTATTAATTTTTATCTAGGGAATGATATTCAAGAAAACTGCGGAATTATCGAAAGAGGTGTTTCCGCAGAAGGCGCACATATTAAACAAGAAAATGACGGGGCTTGGCGGAAGCTTAAATCTTTGCTTAAAAAGAGTGAGGCTGTGCTCTTTATTTACAGAAATGTGGTGCAGCTATTTAAGGTAGATGTAAGATACGCCTCGTTTTATCTGGAGAAGTACGAATCTGAAGGGAATTTAGCCTGCTACAATAAGACCAGAGAGTATCTTTCTGAAATAAAACCCTTGGCAGAAAAACATAATGTGCCTTTAATAATATTTTTAATCGGTCCAGAGGAACTAACAGATAAGAAAAAAGTAGAAATGCTGTATAAAAGACATGGGAAATTTGAATTAAGAAAAATAAACTTAAATGTGCTTTCTATGTGCGAAGAACTTTCTACAGAGTGTTTTGATTTAACGGATTATTTTGAAAATAGTGAAGGACTTTATATAAGTAATCATTGGAATATTAAAGGCAATGAATTAGCCGCTTTAGAAATTGAGAATTACCTTAGGTCACGGGGTTTGATTTAGCGGATAATTTTATAAATTGTTCAAAATGATGGAAATATGTTCTTTATTAAAATTAACGATAATATTTGATTTAGTTAAGCGCCGATTTATTTATAAATGGTTTACAGAATAATAGCACCATGCCTAAAACGAAAGACATACTGATACTTGGCGCCGGACCAGCTGGAATGGCTTGTGCCATGGAGCTTTATAAAAAAAATATCAAAGCTACAATTATTGAGAAAGAATCACAGGTCGGAGGTCTTGCTAAGACTTTAAAATTTATAGAAGGTAAAGAAATATTTAGGACTGATATCGGACCACATCGATTTTTTTCAAAAAATAAGTATTTATATGATTTTATAGAAGATATTTTACAAGAAAACTGGATTAAGGTTAAGCGCCAGACCCGGCAATATATTAAAGGCAAGTTTTATGACTATCCTATAAAGCCGTTACAAGCTTTTAGCAATATTGGCCTGTTTCATGCTTCCCGCATGATTGGCTCTTATCTTGTCGCAGCTCTAAAATATCGGGTTTTGCGAGCGAAAATATCAAATTTTGAAGACTATATTGTGGCTAATTTTGGCAGAGTTCTCGGAGAATTTAATATGATTAACTATACGCGAAAAATCTGGGGCCGCCGCACTGATAAGCTGCATCCTGACTGGGCTAAGCAACGCATAAAGGGACTGAACTTCACGAGTGCATTAAGAAGCTTTTTTAAAAAATCAAAAGACTCGCCAAAAACTCTCGTTGATTATTTTTATTATCCTCAATATGGAACTGGCTTGATATACGAGACAATTGCTTCTAAAATAAAGAAAAGTGGGAGCGAGATATTTACTAATAGTGTGCCTACAAAGCTAAGCCACGATGGTAAGAAAATTAATTTAGTCTCTGTTGATATAAATAATAAAGTAATGAAATTTAAACCTAAAAAAATTGTAAGTTCTGTACCAATTACTTTATTTTTAAAATTATTAGACCCCGCTCCGCCAAAACATGTTATTGTGGCTGCTAAAAATCTTTTTTGGAGAAGCCAGGTGTACATATTTATCACCTTGAATAGAAAAAAAGTTACCGATGATCAATGGATATATTTTCCAGAGGAGGATATTCCATTCGGGAGAATATCTGAAATGAAGAATTTCAGCAAAGATATGTCACCTGCTGATAAAACTTCTTTGTTTGTTGAATATTTTGTTAATGAAAGCGATGAAACTTGGAGCAAATCTGATGAATGGTTATTTAATTTAACGGTTTCACATCTTCAAAAACTTAAGTTTATCAAAAAATCAGAAGTAAGAAAATATTATGTTTTGAGAAAGAAATATGTATACCCGGTTTATGATGTTAATTATAAAAAGAATCTGAATATTATTAAGAATTATTTAGACAAATTTAAAAATCTATATTATATTGGGAGACCTGGCAGATTCTTATATACAAATCAAGATCATAGTTTGGAAATGGGTATGCTTGTCGCAAAGAGCATCATTGATGGCAAGAAATACGATCTTGAATCAATAGGGGCTGAAAAAGAATATTTTGAGAAGGGGCGTGTCGGCAAAGACTGAATAGTAAAAATGCCAAATTTTTTTTATTTTTTTGCGCGGTGGGTTAATGCTAAATCTCTATATATAATTAGCCTAGTTTTGGGAATTTTTGTATTTTTATTGCTTTTTCTTAACTATAATCATACTGATGGGGGCGGGGATCTTGCAGAATACTTGAACAATCCTCTGAGAGTGATCCACGGAGAATTGCCATACAGGGATTTTTGGCTTGTTTTTGCGCCCGGAGAAGTTATGATTCCTGCGCTGATATACAAAATGTTTGGTTTAAATGTTAATCTACTGCTTTTGTTCTCAATTATTATCAGTACATTGGTTTTTCTCGGGGCTTTTTTTGTTTTGCGCAATATACTTCAAAACAATTTATTTGCAATTCTTGGAGCGCTTTTGGTATTTTTTAATGGGGCGGCATATCACAACTCACCACTACAGCTCACTATTTATTTGTTATATATTTTCATGGCCATTTTTACATTTGAAATATATCTCACCAAAGGACTTAAAATATTTATTTTTATAAGTGGTTTGTTATTGGGCGCAGGAATATTTTTTAAGATATTTCTCACTGGTTCTGCAACTGCGGCGCTTTTCTTGTGCATTATTTTTAAGAGATATAAAGAAACTAAGTTAATAAAACCTACAATTGCTGACTCTTTTGTTTTTTTAACAGGGGTATTTATTTCTGCGTTTGTCCTTTATTTGCCGTTAATTGATATTTGGCTAGATATTTTTCGTGAAGCTATTGTTGATAGTATAAAACACGGCACTTCATTGAATACCCCATATTTCACGAGTGTTAAAAGTTATGGTAATCTATTTTTAAATTCAATTTCTGGACTGGCGAATCAATTTAGTATTTTGAGAATATTGGAATGTTTATATGTTACACTCGGTCTAATAAATGCTGCTCTTTATTACTTGCTTCCATTCATAATAGTTCCTTTCGCAGCATATTATTTAAAAAAATCAAATAATAGTTATGAAAATACTTTAATATTGTTGTTCTTGTTTTGGTTTTTATTTAGTTTACCAAAGGCCCTGGGCAGATCTGATATATCTCACTTATCGCACGCTGTGACTCCATTATTATTCATCCAAGTTATTTTATCTGTCAGATATTTAGCTGAAAAAAAACGTTCTTTATTAAAAAAAATGTTTATTGCATTAAGCGTTTTTACTTTGTTGATAGGAGTTGTTTTATTTGGCGCTGGCGCTACAAAGGATTTTGTTAGAGAGACATATCCTGTAAAGAGTAATTATGGACTACTATATTTTGACATTAAAAATGAGTCTGAGAATGTTCAGAGCGTTATTAGCTATATAGCAAACAAGACCTCTGAAGAAGATTATATTTTTGTCACGCCTACTTTTGCGCCTCCTTTTTATGCTCTTACTAATAGAAAAAATCCGACTTACTACGATTCTTTATTTGATGTTGTATCTAGGCCTTCGCTTGGGAAGCAAAACAACATATGCAAGGATCTTATTGACAAAAATACTAAATTAATAATTCATCAGCCATCTTGGGGGTTTGACAATCTACCCGGAAGGCAATTCCTAAACAGTGCGCCTGAGTTAAATAAATGCATTGAAGATAATTTTTATTTAGTGGACAAATATGGCCGTTACTGGATATACGAAAATAAAGAGGAATAAGCTTATAAATCGTTTAAAATACTCCCGAACATGCAATTTGATGAGAAGACTTTTGTGGACAGGTTTCCTAGAAAAGTAGGTTATTTTCTTATGTATCTTATTTTTACAGTTGTTCTTTATTTTATTTTAAAAATTCTTGACAAATTGCCGCTTGATTGGACTGTTTTCCATGTAGTTGGAATCACTTTGGCTATAGTCTTATTCGGGAGGCTGATTAAATTGCTACTAAAATGAAGAAAGATTTTTTCGCGCAATTAAAAGAAGGGCAGAAAGCTTTTGGCGACGATATCGCCGCGATAGTTAACACTGCCTTATTGAGCGCCGTTTATGTGCTCGGAGTTGGACTCACCTCTCTTGCTGCGAGAATATTTGGAAAAAAATTCTTAAACTTACAGATTAATAAAAATGCTAAAACCTACTGGGAAGACCTGAACCTTGGTAAGAAGAAAACGGAGGAATACTACAGACAATTTTAAAATGGCAAACAAGAACGAGTATATTTTGGGAATTTCATGCTTTTATCATGATTCAGCAGCTGCTTTATTAAAGAATGGCGAAATAGTCGCAGCTGTACAAGAAGAAAGATTTACAAGAAAAAAACACGACACTTCATTTCCTGTAAATGCGATTGAATATTGTCTAAAAATACAGAAAATTTCTATAGAAGATATTGATTATGTTGGTTTTTATGAAAAGCCTTTCTTAAAACTTGAGAGACTGCTGAGCCAGCACCTTCAAACCTTTCCTAAAAGCTACAAGATATTTATTTCTAATTTACCTTCCTGGTTTAACGAAAAACTGCGTGTTGTTAAAATAATAAAAAATAAGCTAAAATATAAAGGAGATATTTTTTTCATAGAACATCACATGGCCCATGCCGCAAGTTCTTTTCTGCCAAGCCCATTCAAAAAAGCGGCAATTGTTACTGTTGATGGAGTCGGAGAATGGACAACAACTGCTTATGGAATTGGTAATGGTGAAAAAATAAATTTATTTAAGGAAATAACTTTTCCAAGTTCTATTGGGCTTTTATATTCGACAATAACTGCCTATCTTGGATTTAGTGTGAATAATTCCGAATATAAAGTGATGGGTCTTTCACCTTATGGAAATATGGAAAAGAAAAAAAATGAATATTACAGAAAATTGATGTCTATTATTGATGTGAAAGAAGATGGCAGTTATAGATTTGATATGAGTTACTTTACATACTGTCATGGAAACAGAATGCCTTCTAAGAAATTATGTGTTTTGTTAGATGGGCCAATCAGAAAACCAGAAGAATCTGTTACTGACAGGCACAGAGATATAGCGGCAGCAGTTCAACTTGTAACTGAAGAGATAATGACTAAAATTCTTAATCACGTGCAGAAGGAAACTAAACAATACAATTTGGTTTTGGGTGGGGGTGTGGCTCTAAACAGCGTTTATAACGGAAAAATTTTAAGAAATACTAATTTTAAGAATGTTTGGATACAGCCCGATCCGGGTGATGGAGGCACAAGTATCGGAGCAGCTCTTTATGTTGCTAATGTAATACTCGACAATAAAAGAAGATATATACAAAGAAATGCTTACCCTGGACCTGAGTTTTCAAATGAAGAAATTAAAAAATTTTTGGACGAAAATAAAATAACCTATGCTATTTTTAATTCTGATGATGAGTTGGTTAAAAAAACTGCGCAGCTTATTTATGACAACAAAGTTATTGGATGGTTTCAGAAAGGAATGGAATGGGGGCCGCGAGCCCTCGGAGCCAGAAGCATTTTATCAAATGCGTGCAATCCACAAATGAAAGATATATTAAACACTAAAGTAAAACATAGAGAAAAATTCAGACCGTTCGCACCAGTAGTATGTGTTGAAGATGCGCCGAAGTATTTTGACTGCGATAATCCAATACCGGAGCCTACTGATTTTATGCTAATGGTATACCCTATCAAGAAAAAGTGGCGCGACAAAATACCAGCGGTAACCCATGTTGATGGGAGCGGAAGACTACAAACAATACGACGAAAGCAGAACCGGCTATATTATGAATTAATCAAGGAATTTGGTGGGCTCTCCGGCATCCCAATACTAATAAATACTTCTTTTAATATTCGTGGCGAGCCGATTGTGTGCAGTCCTTACGATGCTTACAAATGCATGATGGGAACTGGAATTGATTATTTAGTCATTGGAAAATTTTTGATAAAAAGAGAAGAGAATGCTAAAGATGCGTGGGACAGCGAGAAATACGCTAAGGATTAAATGGCTGAAACTGATAGATTTACAAAAAGATTTCATATTTTCTTAAGCTCGGCTTTATTTGCTATTGGGCTGTTTATTTTTATTGGTGGTTTTTATTTTAATGAGAATTATTTTCTTAACTATAGCCCGGACAAGACACTTAAGAGCAGCACAATAGAATCAATACATAATCTCCAAATTGGACTTATGGGCGCAAGCTTAATGTTCTTTTTACTTGTTTTAGTTATCCTGGTAAATAGGAATAAATCCTATTCTTTTATAGGGCGACACAAAAAATTACTCCAGAATTTTACACTTTTGATAATTGTTGTAATTATAATTTTCACCGCGTCTGAAATTATTCTGAGAGCGATTTATAAAGAAACTACTTTTGCTGGCGGCTTCGGGCCGGGCTCATTGCAATTCAATAAAAAATATGTTCAAGTTAATAATGATGGAATGCGCGACAGGAGCTTCGCTGTTAACAAGCCTGCGAATACTATCAGAATAGCGAGCATAGGTGATTCTTTTGCATTTGGCAGCGGAATAAAAAACATTAGTGATACATACTCAAAGTCTCTTGAAATAAAACTAAATGACTTAAACAATGGAAAGAAATACGAGGTGCTTAATTTTGGGATTATGGGCTTGAGCACCGATGATGAAATAATTTTATTAAAAGATAAGGCCTTGAAATACTCGCCAGACATCATCATTCTTGGCTATGTGCCTAATGATTTTATCAATGTTGAAAGGGGGGATTACAGAGAGCACTGGACTATACTGCCAGGAGGATTTTGGCTGAGGAATTTCTTTTTCACTTATGCTTTAGCTGAATTGAGAATAAACAGGATCTTAGAGGATTTTAACGTAAAGGATACTGGATTAGAGGTCATTCTACGCAAGATTAATTCAACTAAAAATATCGAATATAATGAAAAATTGTTTTTAGAGCTTGCCAAAATTACTGGAGAAAATAATATTTCTGTTTTAATTGCAAACTTTCCGGCTATTTATAGTCTTAGCAATTACTCACTTAAATCATTGAATGTTTTTGTTGAAAATACTTCTTTTAAAAATGGATTCTATTATTTAGATTTAACTCCGGTTTATGCCGAATACAATGAATCAGAACTTATTGTTAATAAATATGATGCGCACCCTAACGAAAAAGGACATGAAATTGCATCTATTAAAATCTTAGAAAAACTTAAAAATGGGGGTCTTGTTTGATTATTATGGGGAACAATAAAGGCCTCCTTGCCGAAGCGTGGGCTTTTCTTAGAATAAGGAAAAAATGGTGGTTACTACCGATAATAGCAATTCTTGCTTTGGTCGGTGCTTTGATAATTCTAGGACAGAGTTCTTCATTAAGCCCGTTTATTTATGCACTTGGCTGAGATTTTTTGAATAAAGAAAGATATTTGTATTTCTTGACAAATGAAAAACCTTCTAAATCTAAAGAATCTTTATCACTTAAAGCGTATTCTATTTTATTGTAATCTGTCTGGTCTTTAAATGATTTCCTAATATAAACTGATGTACAAAAATCTCTGCGCTCGCTTATTTTTATATGTGAGCAAAATTCTTTCTCGAATACTTTAGGGTTATTGCTGTTGTTTAACTTGTAGTCTTCTATACTAACAAATTCTTTTACTTTGTCACCCCAATAAATATTCGCCAAGAACCTATAGGACTCGTAATTGTTGCCTACAACAAATGTCTTGTTCGGATATTCTTCTGTTACTTTTTTTAAATCTTCTTTTATTAGATCTTCAACAAATAAAGAATTTAATTTTATATCTGGGAAAATATATGGAATGGCTCCGAATTCAGAAAAATTAGTAGAATACCTAAGTTGGATAAGATATGGATTGATTACTAATAAAATTAATATTAATGAGATAGCTATTTGTAAAACAAACTGCTTATGTGATAAATAAGGAGCTATTGAAGCGATAATTATTGGCACAACAAAAAGGCTAAACCTTACCTGTGAATTTAAGATAATTATTATTATCGAGAATATCAAAAATGTGGCTGTTTTTTTGTTTTCTTTAATAATCTTTTTCGTAAACAATAGGTAAGAGAATATTGGTATAAATACGAAAGTTATAATGAATTTAGATAAACCTATCAAAGAGCTCTGACTGTATATTCCACCGTACAAAGCAATAGTTAAGGAAGCTAAAATATGCCTAAGAATGCCCAGGAAAGCAAAACCGAATAGTATCTGGTCTAATATAAGCCGGGGCATGGATCCGACTAAGACTAAAATAATAAAATAAATAAAGTGCGAGAGTTTTTTGTTGTATAAGAAGCTCAATGCAAAGAAAGGTATGAAAAATAAAACTCCGTCCCAGAAAGCCCAAGAGAGCCCTGCGAGCAGTCCTGCGTACAATAAATATTTTACATTTGACAAATGATCGTATTTTCTAATAAAATAGTGGCTCCATAAGAAAAATAAGCTGGCAGTTTGTATTGGGCTTATCCATGGAGCCATATACCAAACAATTGGGCTTAGAAGCATGAGCCAGAGAGCTTTTTTATTTTTGTTAGTTATTCTATAGACTGAATAGACTATCAGCAACAAAGAAAAGAGACTAGTAATCTTGAAGAAGAAAAAACCTTCAGTTAAGGAAATTGGAATCGCATGTAACAAACCATAAACATAAGAATGTGAGCTCCTTATTTTTGCTGCGTATTTATCAGCGAAGAATTTTGCAGAGTCTGAGTAATCAAGTATATCTGCGCCGCCATAGAATCTTGTTAAAAAGGTAATAACTATTAAAATGGTTATTACACTAATTAACGAATAAAGTTCTTTTCTTGTTATTCCCATGTGTTTGTTGCTAAAACCATCCTTTAAAAGTTTTTTTAAACCCTTGTTTTAGAGTAAGAATATGAGAAATTACGTTTGTATTGGGTACGGCAAGAAAATTGAGTTTGATAAGATTGGAGCGCCTTTTAACATCATAAAAAAGATTTCAGTTGTAATACCTACTTATAATGAGGAAGAAAATGTAAATAGGATTGTAAACGCGGTTAAATACAATTTAAATAAAACGCAATTCAAAGATAGTTATGAAATTATTGTTGTAGATGATAACTCAAAAGATAAAACTCCTGAGATTATTGATAAATTAGCCAAAAAAAATAAAGTTATTGCTTTACACCGTTATGGAAAAAGAGGTCTGTTCTCTGCTGTTAATGATGGAATATCTGTTGCTAATGGAAAATATGTGCTAACTATGGATGCTGATTTTTCTCATCCGCCGGAGATTATTCCGCAGATTGTAAAAAATGCTGAAAAATATGATGCTGTTGTGGCCTCGCGTTATATTCGCGGCGGAGGCGTAAAAGGAGTTAACCTGTTTCGCAGAACAGGGTCCGTAGTTTTAAATTTGTTGTGTGTGCTGATAGCTGGGCTGCCTGTCTCGGATTGTGGCGGCCAGTTTAGATTATTTAACAAAGATAAATACTCAAAAATAAAATATAAGTATGGTTCTTACTTTGCGGAATATGGAATAGAACTTTTTTTCAGGGCAAAGCAATTAAAATTCAGAATAAAGGAAATCCCCTTTGTTTATGAATTCCGGGAAAGGGGAAGTTCAAAAATGGGTAATTTGAAGAAACTGCCGGTGCTTGGCATAAGATACCTAAGAACTGCCTTAAAATTAAGGATGGAAAAATTAAGAGGCGAGGTTTAGGTCGTGCTCAATCATCTTTTTTACTAACTCTTCAAAAGAAGTTTCTGGCTGCCAATTAAGAAATTTGTGCGCTTTTGAAGCATCCCCTTGGAGATTTTCTACTTCAGCTTTACGATAAAATCTCGGATGCTGCACAACAAAAACTTTATTTTTTTGCTCTCTCAATAAATTTATTTTGTTGTCTGCTTCTTCTTGAGACATTGCGCTAAAATCAATTGTCTCGAAGTTTTTAATTTCTGCCTTATTGAATGCGTCTTCCACAAAATTCTTTACTGAATAGCTTTTTCCTGTTGCAATAACATAGTCGTCTGGCTTGTCTTGTTGCAGCATAAGCCACATTGCTCGAACATAGTCCCCTGCGAAACCCCAATCTCTTTTTGCATCCAGGTTTCCTAAAACAAGCACGTTCTCTTTTCCTTTTGCAATTTTTGATATGGTGTTTGTTATTTTTCGCGTCACAAATTCGTGGCCTCTTCGTGGAGACTCGTGATTAAACAAAATTCCTGAACAAGCAAACAAACCGTATGCTTCTCTGAAATTTCTTGTCAGTTCAAAACCAGTAACTTTGCTTATGCCATATGGAGATCTTGGATGAAATGGGGTTTCTTCGTTTTGTGGGGTTTGCCTAACTTTTCCAAACATTTCAGAAGAACCAGCAAAATAGAATTTTGTTTTTGGAGACACATTTTTGATAGCATTTAGAACATTCAATGTGCCTTGGATGTTCATCATGATTGTTGTTGAAGGATCCTCAAATGATTCCTGTACAAAGCTCTGGGCTGCTAAGTGATAGAGTTCATCTGGCTGAATTTTTGCTATAATTTCGAAAATACGCTCATAATTAACTATGTCGCCAGAATGCAATTTTATTTTGTCTTTTATGTGGTTTATTCTGCTGAATCTATGCTCGTAACTTTCGACTGCTGCTCTGCGCACAAGACCGTGAACTTCGTACCCTTTTTCAAGCAAGAGTTCTGCTAAATAAGATCCATCCTGACCAGTTATTCCTGTAATTAATGCTTTTGGCATTTTTTATCACGCTGAGTTTATTTTATAAATTTATGGGTTTTGCAGTAGGAATTTGGTTTGTTACTCTTTTTAATAATATCAAAAAAACCTTGCGTTTCACCCCACACTAATGTGTGGGGTTTGTTTGGTTTCATCAAAAACAATTTTGTTTTTGAGTGCCTCGCAATGCAGTGCATTGCTTAGTTTGGATGCAAGCAAATTGCGTACGAGAGCAATTTGCTGCACAGCAACTTTCGCAAGTTGCTTGTGCTCAAAGTGCCTTCACAAGAAATTTTTTCACAGTGAAAAATTTCTGTGCAGCAACTTCATCGAAGTTGCTTGCATCCTCGCACTAAAGTGCGAGGTTTTCGACGTAGGCACTTTGACATGAGCAAGCTTTTAAATCGCTATTGTTTGCGAAATTTATGATAGTTAAAATACTTGGCCTGATTGATGTGTGTGCTGCGCTTATTTTACTTGCAGGAGCGTTTGGAGTACCGGTAATATTTCAGATATATGTTTTTTTTGGAGGGCTGCTTTTTATGAAGAGTTTGTTTTTGATTACAGGAGATGTATTAAGCGCCGTTGATTTGGTTTCTTCAATAATTATTTTTCTGAGTATTTTTTTTACCCCTTGGAGTTTTTTGATATGGACGCTTTCTTTACTACTAATGTCTAAAGGGGCAGCAAGTTTTTTTTAGAAAAAAATGCTGCGCAGTCTGTTAAATAGGAAGAATTCTCTTGCGTGAATCAAGTCGTGACGAACCATCCAGATGATATCTAGAGTTGAATGCAATACCATTCCAATTAATAAGAAGAAAAACGGTGCAAAGAAAACGCCTAACAAGCCAACAAACAAATGAGATTCTACTGTGTGAAATATATGGAAGTCTCCTTTTTTGCAAATGCCTTTGATTTTTTTCAATTCTATAATTTGTTTTCTGCCCTCATAATTGTGTTTTATTGCGTGCTTAACACTCCAATTTTTTGTTTTTATTCCAGCAGCTAAATAATGATCAAAGTCAATGAATACTGAACCGAAAAAAATAATGAGCAAAGATAAGTAATCTGCTTCTGGCACCAGAAGCTTAAATAATATTACAAATACCAACCCCCAGAACGCATGCCATTTCGGTAACATTTTATTCTTCTATTTTTTTAATTAGTTCTGCGAAGGCTGGCCGAGTTATAAATACTCCGGCGGTAATTCCAATTAATGTTGTTATTGCGAATCCTTTGAATAGTCCTGCGCCTGCTTTGAAAAGAGGTAAAAGAGACACGAGAGCTGTGAAATATGCACTCATGACGATGAATATTGCTTTTTTCATACGCTGTTTGAGACTTGTTTCGCGACCTAGGCGCGATTCGTCCACGATGACGATTTGCTGGTCAACTCCTGTTCCGATTGTTGCAAGAATTCCGGCTATTGAGGGCAAATCCAAATTCCAGCGGATAATTGCGGCGATGCCCAATATTATAAGTATCTCCGAAAATGAAATGAGTAATAGCGCGAGAGATATTTTAAATTTGCGATACCTTATGAAAACTATTGCGCTAACTGAGAGAATAGCAATTGTGCCTGCGAGAAGAATTGCGTAATTAAACTGATTTCCTAATGCTGGGGAGATGGTGTCTAATTTAACTATTTCTAATTCAAAGGGCAAGCTACCACTAATTAAAATTGTCTGGAGCTTGTTCATAGAATTGCGCGCGTCTGCTAGAGCCTGGTCTGGTGTTGCGCCAAAACCAGAACCCTGAATTGAAATTTGGGATGCGACTTGCCCGCGCAAACCAGTGCTTATGCGCAATTCATCTACAATTTCACCGTCTAGAACTAGTGTTAAATTTTCTGATAAATATTGTCCGCCCGACTGCGGGTCTGTTGTAATATTCTTTGTTATATCTGCGTGCCTTTGTGCGGCTTCCTGGCTTAGAGTTATTGTGAAAGTGAATCTGCTTGCATAGTTTCCGTCGGCTGTTTGTTCTGCCGGATAAACGGCTGATTGGGTTGCGTCGTTTCTGAAGACGTGCGTTACATCTTTATTTCCTCCGACGAAAACTGTCGTATTCCCAATTCGTGCTTCAAATTTTCCCTGCTCAGAAATTAAAGATTCCAAATCGCTTGGTGTTGCACCTCCGACTTCCACTAGCATGAAACGATTTCCTTCCAAGTCGCTCACGCCCCGCAACTGAACGTCTGCTAGACCAAATACATTTAATCTTTCGCGACTTACCGCGATCAAGTCTTGTAATTCCTGTTCTGTTATCTGTTGAGTTGGCTGAACTAGCGCGCGAGCTCCACCACTTATATCCAAGCCAGTTTTTATTTTGGTTTTAGGTATCTCTTTTACTGTTATTTCTGGAGTTTTGTTAGTTAAAATAGTGTAGTCCTTTGTTTTGGTAGTTAAATCAAAACGCTTACTTGTATTTGTAGTGAAAGTGGAAGCAATTAAAGAATAATATTCTTCAGAAGTTGAGACTGGCTGGCTGTTTACGGATGTGATTATTTCGCCCTGGCGAAGGCCCTGTTCAAAAAGCGGGTCTGACTGTTCAATTGATGCGACAATAATCCCTGATTCTATTGAGCTTATGGTGAGCCATGCAGATACTGCTAAAACTAAAATCAAAGTCAATACTGCTTTCTTAGTTGAAGACACAAAATTAACTGCTATCAGCCCACCAAAAAGAAGAACAAATATCAGAAGTTTTTGCGATGCTGAAATATTTATAATTGAAATTGCGGAAATTATTATGAAAAACCAAAGTATCCAGAGACGAATTGAGAATTTCATTGCTTGTGCTTTGCCTCCATGTACCATTTAAGAATTGATGCGTTTGTAATCCATGTATTGAATATGTCAAAGCCTAGACCGATGATGATGATTGTGAACATTTGTTTTAAAACTTCGGAGATGGAATAGATAATTGCAAGCCCGACGGCAATGGCTGCAACTGAAGTTAGAGTCATAGTCATTCCTGTTTTGAAAGCGCCTGCTAGCCTTTGAGATGGGGTGCCTTCTGTTGATTTCAGCAAACGCGTTGTTAGAAGAATATCTGTGTCTACTGAATATCCTATCAACATAAGAAGAGCGATTATTCCCGCTGTTGATAGTTGGAAGCCGAAGAAGTTAATTACTGCCAGAGTCATCACAATGTCCGCTAGTGCGGAAAGAATAACTGCGCCGCTCGGAATAGCTGTTCTGAAAATAACAAAAACAACTATTGCCATCAAGACAAAAGCTATTAGAAGAGCTGTCCTTAATTGTTTGTAAAATCCGGCTGATAGAGATTCGCCTGAAAATTCTATGGATGCTTTTTCACCTGTGAGTTCGTACCCTAACTCTGACTCCAATGCTGATTTCAGAGTTTCTGCTTCGGCTTTTGACTCTACAAGAAAAGCTTTTTGCTCTCCTGTTTGGATGTCTGCGATTTTTCTCGTACTTAAATCTGGAAATTGTGTTATCAATGATTGTCTTATATTATCTATGCTTGCTGTTTTATCAAAAACAGTAATTGTTGTTCCGCCTGTAAGAGAGATGTCTTTGTAGATGATGTCGCCGTTCTTTGCTGTGAATTGAGCCAAGTAGATTATTGATAAAAATAGGATTATTGCAGGAAGTATAAGAAGATGCTTGTAATGTTTTTCATACCATCGGCTAAAAGATTTCTTATTTTCCTGCTGGGGTGTTTGGGTGTTTGTATTATTTTGATCCATTTTTTATTTTTACACTTATTTCACGCCCCTCTCTTGCTGCGGACCTGCTCGCTCACGCTGCGCGGTTCCTCGCTACGGAGTGGCGTGATGCGCGAGCTGGGAATTGAACCCAGTCGATCACCTTGGAAGGGTGACGTACTACCGGTATACGACTCGCGCTTTTAATAGCTATCTAAAAACAGGTTTTAAAGATTTGCTTCGCAAACTTTAACTCATTCAACTCTGTCGAGATTGAAGATTTAAAGATTTGCTTAATTGCTATTTGGTTTTTTTGATTCTAATTGTCTTTTGAATTCTTCTACTGGGAATCCTTCTGCTTGGCTGTTTGGGTCAACACGATTGACTATGACTACTGCTACTTCATATACTCTTTTGCGCTCTTTTAGAGAGTTCGAGCCCACGATCTTGCCGAGTGGAGAGCCTTCATCTATATCCATTGAATTGTCGTCAAGAGTTGTTGCAAGAATCAAAGGCCTTCCAATTGGGACTTGTAGTTTTGCTTCGGTTTTTCTAGAAGAAATATCGTGAAGGGGGATTTGTGGTTGAAAGTTCATTAAGTTCATTCCGCTCGGAAGTAAATTTCCACGCGTGAGTTTTAAGTCTACTTCTGTGAGGTTATTGGCTCTGGCGCGCGGAACAACTTGAAGAGAGTTAACCACATCAGTATATTCGTAACCTATTATTGGGATGGGCACGCCTGGAAATATTTTGGGGACTGGAATTTTTCTGGTGTTGTTGATGGTTGCTGACTCTCCTTCATCTGCTGTCGCTGTCGCGAATGAAAGATTGCGTACAATGCCGTAATGTTCAAGACCATTAAATAATGCGCTTATTTGAAAGGTCGGTAGGAATGAGTCTAAGATTCCAGTTATTGTATGCTGGATACCTCTGTCTTCTTGGCCATTGTTTAATTGGGTTGAGTTTAATGCAAATTTAACGTCTCCTGATTCTGCTAATATATCTAAACTTGAACGGACGCGGTGCAGCTCTGATGCGGCTACTTGCATCACATAGGCCTGTATGTCATATTGTGGAACTTTCACATCAAGATTTGCTATGAATTTTTTCACTTCATTTAAACGCGTATCACGAACTGGTTGCGGAGTTGTAGGAGTTGGACTTGCATATGGCACGCGCATGATAAGGCGATTTGTGCCTGCATCTATACTTAATGTGCAGTCTGGAAATAATTGTTTTATTGGGTCAACTAATCTCGCTGCGTCACGATTGTAGATCGGATGCGCAAGCAAATATCCATCGGTGCTTTCTATGATTACTGGGCCTTTTTTATAAATTTCTAATTCTTCTGGAAGTGGCGCTTTTTGGGGGACAAACGATCGCGGAGCAGTATCGAGAATTCTGTTAGCTCCTTCAACTGCGTCGGGATTGGATGCACAAGCACCCAAGAGCGAAAGTAATCCTGCTGCGGCATAATCTCTTATTTTTCCTGGCATTTGCAAATAGTGATGAACAAGTATATATTTTTTTCTATGCTGGAGAGTTAGGATTTTTGTTTTTTATTAGATTTAGGAAGATTTCTTTAGGATATTTTAACGCCCCCGCCAGGACTTGAACCTGGAACCTACGGATTAGGAATCCGTTGCGCTATCCAGTTGCGCCACGAGGGCATAATTATCGTTAGAACTCTGATTTAAAAAATATGCGGGGAAGAGGATAACCAAAACCTCCAGCGGGTTTTGGTGAATCCAGCAACCGCAAATCGCTGTTCGCGATTTGACACAGAGCTTTCAGCTCTGAAATGCGGGGAAGAGGATTCGAACCTCTGTAAGCACTAAGCTATCGCGTCTTGAGCGCGACCCGTTTGACCGCTCCGGCATCCCCGCACTAAAATAAGCTGATAGGAAGTTTTATAAATCTAACATTTGGAGCATTTGTGAAGACGGCCATAGTGGCCGGGAAACACCTGATCTCATTCCGAACTCAGAAGTTAAGCCGGTTACGTCTGCGTGTTGTAGTCTCCGTCAAGAGGCCAAGCACGGATGCTGTCTTCGTTTTTTTATTTTCTCCGAAATATAATTAAATGAAATATGTTCTATGTTTTTATGAAAAAACTAAGCAAGAAAGAAGCACAGGAAACGGTTCAGGAATTTTTTGAGAATGAAAGGCTGGATCCTGCTGCTGTAAAAAAAATAAAAAATTTGGCAATGGCTCATCGCATAAAATTAAAAGAATATCGTAAAAGATTTTGCAATAAATGCTATGCTGACTTGATGCTTGGAAGAGTGCGCGTTTCCAAAACCCACAAGCAAGTTATTTGTGGCGTTTGCGGAGCTGTTAATCGCTGGGCTTTATCATGATTAATTTATTTTTAATTTCCTTTTTTATCACATTCGTTGTTGTAAGAGTTATTGCACATACTTTTCATGACAGAAAGAATTATGGAACAAATGCTGAGAATTCAAAAACTATTACTGGCTGGCTTAGAAATAAAACAGGATTTGACTGGCACCATATACATTTAGGTTTCATATTATTGATTATTTCTTTGAGTTTAATTTTTTATAAAATAACTAGTTTTTCGATTATGTTACTTGCTATTAGTTTAAGCTTAATTACCGATCAAATTTTACCGTTATTGAACTTTGGAAATTATTTTAGCAAGAAAATGATTATTGGAGCAATAATTTTGCACTTGGTTGTTTCTTTTTTAGCAATTATGATTTCTTGAACTTGGAAACTTCCTGGAGCATGTCGGCATGGCCGAGCAAAGCTGCCCTGCAGCAATAACGCTCCAACCCTACTTCTGTGAGAACTTTGCCTGGCTCTTCACCAGAGCTTATGCGAGATTTGTATTCTTCCCAAAGATGGCCGATGGGTTTGCCACAGCCAAAGCAACGAACCGGAATTATCATACTTGAAATGAAAGAAGAAGGTTTTTAAACGTTGCGTTAAAATTAATTTAATGACGCATCTGATAAAACTTGAAAACATCTCCAAGCACTACGTAATGGGAGACAGTGTTGTAAAAGCTATTGATAACATCTCTATATCAGTAGAAAAAGGAGATTTTGTCGCAGTCATGGGGCCTTCTGGAAGCGGAAAAAGCACTGCAATGAATTTAATTGGGAGCTTGGATTTGCCGACACAAGGAAAAATGTTTCTTGAAGGACACGATATTTCTCATTTGTCAGAATCAGAAGTTGCACAGCTGCGCGGCAAAAAGATAGGTTTTATTTTTCAGAGTTTTAACTTAATTCCGAATTTAAATGTATTAGAAAATGTGGCTTTGCCGATGGTCTTTCAAGAAATACCTTTTTATGAGAGGGAGCGCATTGTAAAAAAAATACTTGATGAAGTTGGTTTAGGAGACAGAATGTATCATTATCCGGCGGAATTGTCTGGCGGGCAACAGCAAAGAGTTGCAATTGCCAGAGCTTTGGTGAATAACCCGGAAATAGTCCTTGCTGACGAGCCGACGGGTAATTTAGACACAGATACAGGAGATCAAGTAATGTGGCTGTTAGATAATCTAAACAAGCAAGGAAAGACCGTGATCCTTGTAACCCACGACGTAAATTTGGCTACCAATCATGCGCGGAAAATTTTTTGGATTCGTGACGGCAAAATCGAGAAAATTACCCAAAAAACAGGAAATAAGTGGAAATAAAAACTGATGTAACTAAATAGTTACTATAGGGAAACTTTTTAAATCACGTATACTGCGAATTTGTATGAATAAACTTGGATTATTCGTGTTGATACTGAATTTAACTATGCTGGCTTTTGTCCAGGCGGTTAGTATAGAATCTGTGAATGTTGATGTTTTAAGCCCTGGCGAGACTGGGAGAATCACTGTTGATATTGAGAATAATTTTGATGATACTGCAAGAAATGTTGTCTTTGAAATAGATATTTCTGGGACGCCGTTTAATGTTGTAGGTAGTTCTTCATTTGGGGTCAATAAGATCGAAGAGGATGATGACGAGAGATTTGCTTTCGGAATACGCGTATCGCCGACTACTAAGCCAGGAGAATATCAAATCCCTTACAAGCTTAGCTATGTGGTTGATAACGAAGGATTCTCCCGCGAGAGTGCTATTGGGGTTAAAGTTACTGCTGAATCAATTGTTGATTTTGGCGCTGATGTTGATAACCCGATTGTCGGTGAAAGAGCAAAAATTGATTTTAATGTCATAAATAAAGGACTGGGGGAATTAAGATTTGTTTCAGTTAAAATCGTTCCAGATGGATTTACGCTACTTTCTGAAAAGCAAATCCATATAGGGGATGTTGATTCTGATGATTTTGAAGTTGCTTCTTTCGATGTAATTTTTACCAAGAAAAGTGCAAATGTCAAAGCGATTGTTGAATACAGAGACAGCGAAAATAAACTATTTCGCGAGACTGTTGAGATATCTTTGACAATTTATTCGCGTGAAAAAGCCTTGGAGCTCGGAATTATTCAAAAAAATAACACTTGGATTTACGCTCTTGCTGTTGTTGTTGTTATTGTCTTGTGGTTTGTCATAATAACAATCAGAAAAAGAAGAAGAATGCGAAACAGCCTGGGGGGCTAAATGTTTCGCGATTATTTTGCACTTATGTTAAAAAGCTTGCGACGACGACGCCTGCGCAGCTTACTGACGATGATAGGTATTGTGATTGGAATTGCTGCGATTATTTCTCTAATTTCATTGGGAGAGGGCCTCCGGGAAGCGATCGTTGGGCAGTTCAATAATTTAGGCAATGATAAATTAATTGTTGAAAATATTGGTGCTGGGTTCGGGCCTCCGGGAAGCACTGCACCTGTTAAATTGAACGAGCATGATTTGAAATTGATTGAAAGCACTTATGGCGTTAAGCTCGTGGTCCCGAGGTTGATAAGGCTGATTGGTGCTGAATTTGAAGACGAGCTTGAGTTTTTTTACGTTGCTAGCCTGCCTAATGAGCAGGAAGGAGTTGATTTGATTTTTAAGTCCCTGCGCATTGGTTTGGAGGAAGGCAAACCAATCCGAGCCGACGAGCGAGGAGGAACCATAATCGGCCAAGATATTAAGAAATCATTTACGCGCAACCTTAGGATTGGAGACAGATTGTTAATACAAAACAGGGATTTTGAAATTACGGGAGTGCTTGAGAAGACAAGCTCATTTCAGATAAACAACGCAGTACTTATGGCTGAAGCAGACATGAAAGAAATTCTTGACATTGAAGATGAAATAGATTTGATCTTAGTACACGTTGAAGATGAAAGAAGAGTTGTTGAAACTGCAGAAGCAATTGAAAAACGCATGCGTAAAGACAGAAGACAGAAAAGGGGTGAAGAGGATTTTTCAGTCGCGACCCCTCTGAAAAGCTTTGAAGCTGTAAATACAATTTTGAATATAATTAATGTAATATTTTTTGGGATTGCCTCACTTTCGCTTATTATTGGAGGAATTGGAATTGCAAATACGATGTATACTTCTGTTCTTGAAAGAACTAAGGAGACAGGAATCATGAAAGCGATTGGTGCACGAAATAGAGATGTACTTGCTGTATTTGTAACTGAATCTGGCTCTTTGGGTTTTGTCGGGGGAGTCATTGGTGCGATTGTTGGTATTGGACTTGCCTTTGGAGCTACTTATATTGTCGGCTCTTTTCTTGGAAGCCTCGTACTTGAAGCGCAGATTTCATGGGGTGTTATTGCTTTCGCAATTATTTTTGCGACTAGTATTGGACTTGCGGCGGGTGTCTTGCCTGCGTTACAAGCATCACGCCTTAAGCCAGTGGAGGCGCTCCGAAAATGAACTCTGAATATTTTGGACTGGCTCTAAATAACTTGCGCAAAAGAAAATTGAGAAGTGCGCTTACTGTTTTAGGAATTGTTATTGCTGTCACTACGATTTTTGTGCTAATGAGTTTATCGCTTGGATTAAAGTTTGCTGTTGCTGAACAATTCAGAGCTCTTGGAACCGACAAGATATTTATTTATCCACGTGCAAGCTTAGCTGGGCCTGGAACCGGTGGCCCGATTCAGTTGAGTATTAAAGATGTAAATGTTGTTGAAAGGGTTTCTGGAGTAAAAGGTGTTTCTTACAGTGTTGCCGCGCCAGCCAAAATAAGTTTTGAAGACGAGATACGGTTTTTTACAGTTATTGGCTTTCCGTTTGAAAAGTCAGACGTGTTTGTCGAGTCTGGAGCTTACAAATCTGAAGAGGGCAGAGTGCTTGATGGGGGTGACGAAGGCAATGTGATGGTAGGGAGTCACTACAAACACAACAGATTATTCAGCGAACCAGTCAGGGCAAGAGACACTTTAAACATCCAAGGAAATGACTTTGAAGTGCAAGCGATTCTTGAGCCGATTGGAAATCCAGGAGATGATCGTTTAGTTTATATGTCTATTGAAGAAATGAGAGAATTATTTAATATCCCAAATAGAGTTGATTTTGTCGTCGCTCAGATTGAATCCGGACAAGATATTAAAAGTGTGGCCGAAAAAATCCAAAAAAAATTATTTAACAGCAGAGATGTGGACGAGAAGACGCGCGACTTTACAATACAAACTCCTGAAGAATTGCTTAGTAGTTTTTCAGGGGTTTTGAATATAATAACGGGGTTCCTTCTAGCTGTTGCTGGAATTTCACTTTTAGTTGGTGGAATTGGAATTGCAAACACGATGTATACTTCTGTTCTTGAAAGAACTAAGGAGATAGGAATCATGAAAGCGATTGGTGCGCGGAATAGAGATATTTCTTCAATATTTATTTTAGAAGCTGGTTTTCTTGGATTGGCCGGAGGAAGTTTAGGGGTGTTTTTTGGATGGCTAATCGGTGAAGCAATTGAATTTGTCACAGTAAGGCAATTTGGCACGACGTTGCTTCAGACGCAAACTCCTTTATTTCTCTTTTTAGGCTGTTTGGTATTTGCTTTTTTTTCAGGGATGTTTTTTGGTGCGCTTCCAGCAATTCGTGCTGGAAAGCTACGTGTTGTTGATTCATTGAGATACGAATAACTAAATATTTATATAGACATAAAATTAGAACTTGAAAAAGAGTTTAATGTGGTGAACAAATGTGTATATTGCAAGGGAGAAATAAATGATGGTCGGGCTGTTGATGTATGCAATAAATGTGGGGTTGGTGTTTGGGGTGAGAAAATGTTCCAAGCAATTATAGATAATATGGGGAAAGCGCGTGACGTTGGAGATTTGTACCAAGGCAGCGTGACCTCGCTAAAGAAGTAGTATTCTTCGGAAGCTTTTTAAAGGGATCGTTGTAGGTATTATTTATGCTCACTAACAAGAGACTCAGACAGAAAGGCAAAGTTTCATTGCAAAAATATTTTCAGAGATTTAGCGAGGGTGACAATGTCGCGATTGTAAAAGAGCTGGCTGTTCAAAGCCCTGGTTTTCCTAATAGAATGCAGGGAAGAACAGGACTTGTTATCGGCAAACAAGGAAGCGCTTATATTATTGCGATAAAAGATTATGCCCGAAGAAAAGTTTACATTGTTAAGCCAGTTCATTTAAAAAAAATAGAGGGTAAATGATAATTTCTATGAAACCTTTGTGTTTGGCTGAAGTAAAAGAACTTGCAGGAGACTTGAGCGAGAAGCCAGAATTGCGTGACTACTTGAAGGAATTCTGCCAGATTGATAAAAAAAAATCTGCCTCTCTTGCTGAAGCAATAAGAAACTTGAATAACCCAAAAATAAAAGAGGAGTATCTTGTTAAGATAGTTGACCTACTTCCGCGCGATGGGGAAAGCATCAGCAAAATATTCAATGATGTCTCGCTCGACGAGAAAGAAATCAATGAGGTTCTAACAGTCGTTAAGGAGTATTAAGATGATTAAAAAAGACGACTATGCACAAGTTTTAGATTATTTGCCGAACGGCTATCCTCTTGAAGGAAAAATGCGGCCAGTTGTACAAGCGATTGGTGAGCAATATCTGGCGCTACTTGAACTTGCACCAATTCGTGGCGCGACGATTTCAATAAAAGAAAAGGTTTATATAGGTCCGGAAAAGAGGGACAAAATATATTACATCATCGGAAGACTTCGTGTCGAGAAGATGACTGAAACTGCTAAGATCCAACTACAGGAGTTCATCGCGAGCTTTGTTGGGGAGCGCGAACAAGAATTTGTGAAATTCTTTAATAACGCTCAAGCGATCAATACGAGATTGCACCAACTTGAGCTCCTTCCAGGATTTGGACGCAAGCATACGCAGGAAATTCTTGATGCGCGGGTTGAAAAGCCGTTTGGGTCTTTTGAAGAGATAAAACAGCGGGTCAAAAGCGTCCCCGATCCAAAAAAAACGATTGAAAAAAGGATTGTGGAAGAGCTTACGGAGAATCCGCGGCAAAGGTTATTTACAAATTGAAATGGCAGAAACACAAACGAAGGAAGGGAAAATAGCTAAAGAAGCAAAACGACCGAGAGGCCCGAAGGATGAAGAACAATCTGTTGAACTTATCCGCCTTTACAGCAATGATATTCCTGGAAACAAAAATCTTTATACGGGTCTAACGAATATAAAAGGAATTTCGTGGGCTATTGCGAATGCGGTTTGCCTTAAGTTAGGAATGGATAAGAATATGAAAGTTTCTCAACTTAGCAAAGAGCAGATAGAAAAAATAGAATCGCTTTTGCAGAAACCAGAGTTTTATCATTTCCTGAAAAACCACCGGAGGGAATACGAAACTGGCGAAGCAAGACATTTGCTTACAAATGAACTGGACATAACTCACGAATTTGATATAAAAAGAATGAAACATATCAAGAGCTACAAAGGAATCCGCCACGCCCTTAAGCAGCCAGTAAGAGGCCAAAGAACCCGCAGCCATTTTAGAACTACTGGGATTGTCGTCGGAGTTAAGAAAGGAAAAGGGAAGGCTAAATAAAAATGATACGGAAAAAAAATAGATTTTCATGGCCGCGAAAGCTTTATGATAAGAACAGAATTTCTGCGGAGAACAAACTTGTTGAACAGTACGGTCTGAAAAATAAGCGCGAGATTTGGAAAGCTGAGGCGAAAGTAAAATATTTCCGTAACCGTGCGAAAGTTTTGATTACCGCAGATCCTGAAGAACAAAATAAATTCTTTGCTAAGCTTAACAGCCTTGGACTTTCGGTCAAGAGCATTGCAGATGTACTTGCATTAAACAAAGAGGATATTTTACGAAGGAGATTGTCTACGATAGTCTGGAAAAAGCAACTCGCAAATACAACTAAACAAGCAAGACAGATGATTGTGCATCGCAAAGTTGCTGTGAATGGAAGAGTTGTTGATGTTCCAAGTTTTCTTGTGCCTATTTCTGAAGAAGCAACAATTTTTGTGAAGAAACCCTCTGTGATTAAAAATAATAATTCGGAGCCAGGGCAATGACTCCAGAGACTAAAGCAGAGATTGCTAAGAGTGAAGAGGTTGAAGAACAAGAAGTTCGAGGGGATGCTGAAACAGAAAAGGAAGAGAAGCAAGATGTTGTGCCTGCTGTTGCTCATGTTTTTGTTTCATATAATAATACAATTGTCCATATAACTGACTTGGCTGGGAGAACCATTACGCGAATTAGCGGAGGAATGGTGACTAAGCACAGCCGTTTGAAAGCAAATCCGACGACGGCGATGTTTGTCGCTAAGCGGGCTGCTGCAGCTGCGAAAGATGCTGGAGTAACTGCTTTATATATTCGCATGCGAGGAAAAACGAGCTCGCCGGGGATAGGGCCAGGTGCGCACGCTGCGGTGAAAGCTTTAGGTAAAGAAGGATTCAAAATTTTAGGTGTGCTTGATACTAACCGCGTCCCAAGAGGCGGGCCTAAAAAGAAAGGAGGCAAACGTGGCCGACGCGTGTAGCGCAGTTTTTAAAAGGCCTGTTTTTCATAATTTAACATGAAGATTATTTCAAAAAAACCTGAGAAAATAATTCTGCGTACTGAGATGAATTATAGCCTTCTGAATACAATTAGAAGAAGTGTTGAAGAAATCCAAACTCTGGCAATTAATGAAGTTGAGATTTATAAAAATGATTCGGTTCTATACGATGAAGTTTTGGCTCATAGGATGGGACTTGTTCCTTTGCGAACAGAAAGCAAAATGAGTGCAAAAACAAATATTGAATTGGCCTTGAAAAAAACTGGGCCTTGCACAGTTTATTCTGGTGATTTTAAAGGCGATGCTAAAATAGTTTATGAAAAAATACCGTTGACTATTCTTGAAAAAGACCAGGAAATTGAGCTTGTTGCGACTGCTGCATTTGGGACCGGAATATCGCATACAAAACACGTCCCGGGGATTATATATTATAGATATTTATTTGAAGTTAAATCTGGAAACAGCAAAATTGATGCGATTGTTCAGACCACACGTGGAGAAATTTCCCCAGAAAAGAGCGGGTCAAAGTGGATTTGTGATTTGACTGATGCCCAAGCTGATGAAATAAGAATGATTGATCCTAATTCAATTGTCGACGCAAAAGAAATTCTATTAATTGTTGAATCTTTTGGAGTTATGGATGCGGATAAGATTTTTACTAAAGCAATTGAAGTATTGGAAAACAATCTCGTGAAATTCGAAGAGTTAATCAAATAAAATGGTTATAAGCAATACTGTTATTGGGAGACGCATTCATCAGAAAACTGATAGTCATGTAGTTGAAACAATTCTTGCTGCGAAAAAGCAGCCAAAGTGGAAGAAAGTTGCGCAAAGACTCTCTGGAGGGAGACGAAAATACTTAGAAATGAATCTAGATGAGATTGATTCAAAATCTCGCGAAGGAGATACGGTTATTGTATCGGGGAAGGTTCTTGGAAATGGAGCATTAAACAAGAGAATAAAAATTTGTGCGATGAGTTTTTCTGCATCTGCTCTTG